>OY781976.1:3842500-4035000 GCA_963677465.1 uncultured Desulforhopalus sp.
TATATGCAGCTCCATATGCTTCCATGGCCCAGACTTCCATCTCACCTAGTCGCTGTCCACCAAACTGAGCTTTACCACCAAGTGGCTGCTGGGTAACAAGAGAGTACGGTCCTGTAGATCGAGCATGAATTTTATTGTCTACCAAGTGATGCAGTTTCAGCATGTACATAACACCAACCGTTACCTTATTGGCAAAAGGCTCACCGGTGAGGCCATCATATAGTTGCACCTGACCGACCTCATCGATACCTGCTTCCACCAACAGCTTCCTGATCCCGGACTCCGGCGCGCCATTAAAAACCGGAGTTGCCATATGAATTCCGGCATGGTGTTTCCTCGCCCACTCGATAATTTCTTGATCAGTTCTTCCTTCAGTGAGCGCTTGAAACTCTTTTTCTGAATAGATAGCCTTGATTTTCTCCCTGATCTCGGAGACAGCCTCTTGGCGGGCAAGTATTTCCAGTTGCTCTCCAAGTTTTTTAGCAGCAAAGCCTAAATGTACTTCAAGAACCTGACCAACGTTCATACGAGACGGAACACCCAGGGGGTTGAGTACGATATCAACTGTCGTCCCATCGCTGAAATATGGCATATCTTCTTCCGGCAACAACCTTGAAACGACACCTTTATTCCCATGCCGGCCGGCCATTTTATCACCCACTGAGAGTTTACGCTTAGTGGCAACATAGACTCTGACCATTTTGACGACTCCGGGAGGAAGGTCATCTCCCTTTTTCAATCGCTCTATAATGCCATCGTATCTTTCAGATATAAGTTTTGACTGTTTTCCGTAACGTTCATAAACAGCATCAATCTGTTCGACATATTTGGCCTTCTCAGAAAAATCAATATCGCGAAGGAGAGAAAATCCGATGAGCTCAGCCTGTTCGGGCGCAATCTTTTTGCCCAGTTTGACGACAACTTCACCCTGCTTATTGCAGATGTCCGTCTTGGCCGTCCGGCCTTCAAGGATTTTACCGATTTCCCGACAGACACCGCGTTTCAGGCTCCGGAGTTCGTCTACTTTATCTTGATTAAGCTTGTCAATTTCAAGATCCTCAATCAACATCGAACGTTCGTCTTTATCAACGCCCTTTCGAGAAAAAACCTTTGCATCGATGACAACGCCACCGACACCAGGAGGGACTCTCAGCGAAGAATCCTTAACATCTTGCGCCTTCTCGCCAAAGATTGCCCGAAGCAGCTTCTCTTCAGGAGACAAAACAGTCTCGCCCTTAGGCGTTACCTTGCCAACCAGCGTATCACCGGCCTTGATTTCAGCGCCTATCCTTACAATTCCTGAATCATCAAGGTTGCGAAGAGTCTCCTCACTCACATTAGGGATATCCCGGGTGATTTCTTCTTTACCTAATTTGGTATCCCTAGCCATGGTTTCAAACACCTCAATATGGACAGAGGTGAAAGTATCGGCCTTGAGCAGACGCTCATTAATGAGGATTGAATCCTCAAAGTTGAACCCACGCCATGGCATGAAGGCGATGGTCACATTTTTACCAATCGCAAGTTCTCCTGCCTCACAGGCTGGTCCATCGGCAAGTACCATTCCCTTTTTTACCCTCATTCCGGGCAAGGCAATAGGACGTTGAGTAAAACAGGTGTTTTGGTTAGATTTTTTGTTTTTCTCAAGTCGATACACACCAACGCCGGTATCAAATCCATCAGTGCCGGGCTCGTCGTATCGAACAACAATTCTATTTGAATCTGATTCTTCGACAACACCATCTCCTGCACTAAGCAGACATGCTCCAGAATCTCTGGCCACATATCTCTCCATTCCTGTTCCTACTAAAGGAGCTGAAGTGATAAGTAATGGCACAGCCTGGCGCTGCATGTTTGATCCCATCAAGGCCCGGTTAGCATCATCGTTTTCGAGAAACGGAACCAAGGAAGCGGCCACACTTATCATCTGGTTTGGAGCAATGTCCATATATGTAACACTATCAGCTACGGTGGTAATAACTTCACCCGCCTCACGGACAATGAGAATATCAGGAACGATACGGTTATCCTTGTCAGACTCGATCAAAGCAGGTGCTATAAACTGATTTTGTTCCTGCAGGGCACTCAGATACTTCACCTCATCGAGAACAATTCTATTTTCAACCTTTCTATATGGCGTTTCAATAAAGCCATAAGGGTTTATCCTGGCAAATGTCGCAAGTGAAACAATGAGACCAATATTTGGTCCCTCAGGAGTTTCAACCGGACAGATACGGCCATAGTGTGTTGGATGGACATCCCTGACCTCGAAACCTGCTCTTTCTCTCGACAAACCGCCGGGTCCAAGAGCACTCAGTCGTCGTTTATGAGTGACCTCGGAAAGAGGATTTGTTTGATCCATAAACTGCGATAACTGACTCGTACCAAAAAACTCCTTGATGGCCGCAGAAATAGGTTTTGGATTAACCAAATCGTGAGGCATCAAAGTTTCAACGTCCTGAAGGGTCATACGTTCTTTGATCGCACGCTCCATCCGAACAAGGCCCATGCGGTATTGATTTTCAACCAATTCGCCAACCGTTCGAACACGCCTGTTACCAAGATGATCGATATCATCAACCCCACCCTGGGTGTCTTTCAGACGAACCAGATGGCGAACTGCAAAAATAATATCTTCTTTAGTCAATGCGCGATTGGAGATATCTATATCCAAATGCAGTTTGGCATTTATTTTATAGCGGCCAACCTCAGAAAGGTCATAAAGATCCTGGTTAAAAAACAGGTTATTGAAAAACGACTCTGCAATTTCTCTGGTGGGAGGACTGGATGGCCGGAGCCTTCGGTATATCTCAATAAGTGCATCTTCTGTGGTTTTAGCTTTATCCAGTGCCAGGGTTTTGCTAAAGGATGGAGAATATTTTACCCCGTCAATATGCAGGACCAAAAATTCATTAATACCTTCTGCCTCGAGGGTTTCGAGAAGCGTTTCAGTAAGCTCGGTGTTACAAAGAGCTATTACCTCCCCCGTTTCCTTATTGACAATTGTTTTTGCTAAAACTTCGCCGACCAGAGACTCTTTTGAAACCGGAAGATGAACTATCCCCGCCGCATCAAGTTTCTTACAAAGAACTTTAGTGACTTTTTTACCCTTTCGACCAATAATTTCGCCATCGACTGGACTGACTATATCAAACTCCAACCTCTGCCCCTTCACAAGTTCTGAGTCGAAACCGAGTTTGTAGTTTTCGCCGTCCTTAATAACGATCGAGGTTGGGTAAAATTCTTCGAGAAGTTCTTCACTGGTCAACCCCAATGCTTTGAGCAGGGTGGTAACCGGAAATTTTCTTCTGCGATCGATGCGAACATGCAGGATGTCTTTAATATCGAATTCAAGATCAATCCAGGAGCCACGCACCGGAATAATTCGAGCGGAATAAAGTAACTTGCCGCTGGAGTGGCTTTTGCCATTATCATGAGTGTAAAAAAGACCAGGCGAGCGCTGCAACTGGGAAACAATTACCCTCTCAGTTCCATTAATGACAAAGACGCCATCCCCAGTCATCAAAGGCAATGATCCAAGAAAGACTTCCTGCTCTTTAATGTCACGAATTGATTGAACGCCAGTGTCGGGATCAACGTCAAAAGTGATCAGCCGTACAACAATCTTGAGCGGAATCTCATATGTCATGCCTCGCTGCAGGCATTCATTGATAGTATACTTAGGTTCGCCGAATTTGTACCTTACAAACTCAAGAGAACAGACCCCATTAAAGTCGTTAATCGGAAAAACATTTTGTAGGATGCCCTGCAAGCCGAAATCTTCCCTTTCATCAGGATCACAGTCCATCTGTAGGAATTTCTCATAAGAGAGACGTTGCATTGATATCAGATGGGGCGGCTCCAAAATGGCGGCAGCCGTGGCAAAGCTCTTTCTCACTCTTTCCATAATTATCCTCGAATTGCCTATGAATCTAACTGTATAATTTGAAATTGCTGCTCAGACACGCCGTTCTTGAGGCTGCTAATTGGGCTGGGTGGATCCTATAATGATGCCACTGCAATCAGATAACACTGGTAAAAACTGACCGTCGTTGTTAAAAATGTCACCAGGAAAAACATAAGCATTGTTTTCAAGCATAGTATCATTCCTTTTGTGTAATTTTAATTTAGACGATAAAACAGTAACGAACCTCAAACAAAACCACCTGACATCTCAATCGTTTTCAAAATAAAGCTACTATCTCTAAAACACAACACGCCACGATGCAAAGATCGTAGCGTGTCAATATCAAGCTGCGGTTGTTCGCAATACGAACAACTCATTGAGAAGACTATTATTTAATCTCAACAGTTGCTCCAACAGCTTCAATTTTTGCTTTGATATCTGCAGCATCTTCCTTAGTTGCACCTTCTTTCAAAGGAGCAGGTGCAGATTCAACCAAAGTCTTAGCTTCTTTTAAGCCAAGACCGGTGACAGCACGAACCTCTTTAATAACCTTGATTTTTTCACTGCCAACGCTTGCAAGGATAACATCGAATTCTGTTTTCTCTTCAGTTGCGGCTTCAGCAACAGGTCCACCAGCAGCAGCTACTGCGACAGGTGCTGCTGCAGACACACCAAATTTCTCCTCGAATTCTTTAATGAGTTCAGAGAGTTCGAGAACAGACATATTTGAAATGAAATCGATAACGTCGTCTTTAGTTACAGCCATGATTTTTAACCTCTTTTGGTGTTGAATAATAGTATTCTGAATAAGAACTTTTAATTGTTTGTCGCTTCTTTTTGATCTTTGATAGCTTGCAAAGCGTAAACGAAGGTACGTGGAACACCTGTGAGTACCTGAACGAGCCCAGTAGGCACGCTACTCCAGGTAGACAGCAACTGTCCAAGCAGTACTTCCTTGGTAGGAAGTTTGGATAGAGCAACGAGCTCATCCACCCCAATTTTTTCCCCATCAAGAGCTGCACAACGAATTATGAATTTTTTATGATCATCTGCAAATTTTGTTACCACCTTTGCAGGTGCAACTGGATCTGCATAACCCATAACAACCGCAGTAGTACCAGTGAAATTATCACTAAGTGCGGCATTGCCAGTATCTGTAACTGCTCTTTTCAGGAGAGTGTTTTTGGCTACGCGGATTTCAGCATCACAGTTTTTCAATTCAATACGAATTGCCTGTAACTCTGAAACCTTTAAACCACAATAGTCAGCGACAACCGTAAATTTGGCCCGGTTGAACGATTCGTTCAAACCCGAGACAATTGCTAACTTATCATCACGATTCAAAGTACTCCTCCTTGGTTAATGTGAACAATGTTCGAAACAGCAGTTACGTTTTCTTTCAAGACAAGCAGACAATACACTTCGTTTTCAGAATATATATATTTCAGCTTTTCTCGTCTCGGCAGGTCGCAATAAACACGATTAAACGTAAAGTACCCGCTGTCTTCGACTAACAAATCCATTAATATTCTCTGAATATTCCGGTCTCAGAGAATATTAACAATACGTAAATAATTTTATTTAGCTATCGCTCGTACCGCAATAGGATCAAGTTTAACGCCTGGCCCCATAGTTGAAGAAATGGCAACAGAGCGAATATAGATGCCCTTACTTGTCGACGGCTTGAGTTGAACAATTCTTTGGATAAAAGCAATGAGATTTTCCCTGAGCTTTTCTTTACCAAAAGATAATTTACCAATGCCAGCGTGAACAATACCAGCTTTATCAACTCGGAAATCCACCTTACCAGCCTTAATCTCTTTAACAATGTTGGCTACATCCATTGTAACTGTGCCAAGCTTGGCATTAGGCATGAGATTACGTGGTCCAAGAACCCTACCGATTTTACCGACAACTCCCATCATATCTGGGGTGGCCACGGTCTTGTCGAATTCAAGCCAACCATCTTTAATTTTATCAACTAAATCATCGCCACCAACATAGTCAGCTCCAGCCTCAAGTGCTTCCGCTTCCTTAGCACCCTTAGCAAAAACTAAAACCCTGGTAATTTTACCGTTACCATGTGGCAAACTGACCGATGAACGAATCATTTGGTCAGCATGTCTGGGATCAACACCCAACTTCATTGCAACGTCAAAAGTTTCGTCAAATTTTGCGAAAGTAGATTTCAACACCAATTCGATTCCAGCTTCAACATCCAGTAAGGCAGTTGAGTCTATCGTTTCCGCCATATTTCTAAATTTTTTTCCGTGCTTCGGCATAGTAGCCTCCTACTCGTACAGAACATGCTGTGTCCTGTCAGCAGTATTTTAATATTAGAATTATTATCAATCGATAACAGTGATTCCTGCACTACGGGCAGTACCTTCAATAATCCGCATGGCGCTTTCAACATCATATGCGTTAAGATCTGGCATTTTCAACTCAGCAATTTCCCGAATCTTATCTCTGCCGATCTCAGCAACACGATCAGCTTTAGGGTTGCTGGATCCTGACTTCAGCCCTGCTGCCTTAAGCAACAAAACCGAGGCAGGAGGTGTTTTCGTGATATAGCTGAACGAACGATCCTGATAAACTGTAATAACAACAGGAACAATGGTATCACCCATTGATTGCGTTTTAGCGTTGAAGTTTTTGCAAAACTCCATGATATTCACGCCATGCTGTCCAAGTGCAGGACCTACTGGTGGTGAGGGATTGGCTTTACCAGCTGGAATTTGCAGCTTAATGTAAGCCGTTTCTTTTTTGGCCATTATTTCACTCCACTAACTATTTTTCAAATACTTCCAGGTAAATTGAACATCTGAGTACTACACCGGGAAGTTACGACAATCATCAATACACTTAAGTGTTTGTAACCTGTACGAATTCCAGCTCAACCGGAGTTTCTCTTCCGAAAATAGAAACCATAACTCGGACACGACCTTTTTCAGGGAAAACTTCATCAACCACCCCTTGAAAGTTAGCGAACGGACCATCCACAACCCTTACGACCTCACCAATATCGAATATAACTTTTGGCCTTGGTCTTTCAGAACCATCTTGTATCCTGCCGATAATTTTACCGGCATCAGCATCAGACAATGGAATAGGATCACGATCATCACCAACAAAGCCAACCACTCGGGGCATGTTGTCATGAATTGTATGCCAGGTCTCATCATTGAGATCCATGCTTACCAGCATATAACCAGGGAAAAATCGACGCGAAGAGGTTTTGCGTGAGCCTTTAATCATCTCAACAACCTGTTCGGTGGGAACAAGAATTTCTCCGAAAAATTCTTCTAAACCGTCTTTTCGGATTCTCTCTTCCAGAGTTGCTTTAACCTTGTCTTCAAATCCCGAATGGACCTGGAGTATGTACCATTGTCTTGCCATGTGATCCAGAAATTTTGTATTATGGAGATACCAGCGTGCAGTATCAGTGCAACCCGCTAAAAAATATAATTATTTTTCTTTTCCAGGTCATCTCAAGAACGAAGCGACAGCCTTTCCAAGAAGCAAGTCTACTGAGCCGAGGTAAATTGAAATAACGATTGTCAAAACCACAACTACCCCTGTAAGCCCAAGGGTTGTTTTTTTATCAGGCCAGACAATTTTTAAAAATTCTACCTTTACCTCTTCAACAAATTTCTTGATTTGCGTGGGTGAGAAAGATGAAGGTTTTTCCGACTTCTCAACACTATTCTTTTTTGACTTTGTGTTTGCTGCCATAGCTGCTCTACCTCCATGCAGTTACATCACTCACTCTACCCCTAGAACTTTGAGCAGTTTGCTGAATTCAATCTGCCATATTAAATAAATATGGCAGGCCAGGAGGGACTCGAACCCCCAACATCCGGATTTGGAGTCCGGCGCTCTACCAATTAGAGCTACTGGCCTGCAAACAGAATGCTATTTTGTTTCTTTATGCGGAGTATGTGCCCGACAAAAGGGACAGAACTTACTAAACTCCAACTTATTAGGAGTATTCTTTTTATTTTTAGTCGTCGTATAATTTCGACGCTTACATGTACCACATGCAAGTATTACAGTATCTCTCATTGACTCTTCCCATATGAAAAATCGCCCTGCCCCCATTAATTACGGGGATCAGGGCAATATCATTAAACTTTTGGATTAGGCAGCTATTTCGCTGATAACACCGGCACCAACAGTACGCCCACCTTCGCGAATAGCAAACCGAAGACCGACATCCATAGCAATTGGTGTAATCAACTCTACTGTTGCACTGATATTATCGCCGGGCATTACCATCTCAACACCCTCTGCAAGAGTCAGTATTCCGGTAACGTCAGTTGTTCGAAAATAAAATTGAGGGCGATATCCGTTAAAGAACGGTGTATGGCGACCACCTTCGTCTTTCCCAAGAATATAGCATTCTGCGCTGAACTTGGTGTGAGGCTTGATTGATTTTGGTGCAGCAAGAACCTGACCGCGCTCAATTTCTTCACGTTTAATACCGCGAAGCAGGGCACCAATATTGTCACCAGCCTGTCCTTCATCTAGCAACTTGCGGAACATTTCAACGCCAGTACAGGTTGTCTTCTGTGTGTCACGAACACCAACGATTTCAATCTCGTCGCCAACATGAACGACACCACGTTCGATACGACCGGTAGCCACAGTTCCACGACCTGAGATGGAGAACACATCTTCAACAGGCATAAGAAAAGGCTGATCAACATCACGCTTTGGCTCAGGAATATAGGAGTCAATTGCCTCCATCAGGTCCCAGATACACTTGGCTTTTGCCTCATCTTCGGGATTTTCCAGCGCCTGCAACGCAGAACCTTGAATAAAAGGAACATCATCACCAGGGAAATCGTATTTATCCAGCAGCTCACGAAGCTCCATCTCAACCAACTCAATGAGTTCTTCGTCGTCTACCATGTCGCATTTATTAAGAAATACGACAATAGAGGGAACGCCAACCTGACGAGCGAGCAAGATGTGCTCTCTGGTCTGAGGCATCGCACCATCCGTTGCCGCAACGACTAAAATGGCACCATCCATCTGAGCAGCACCAGTGATCATGTTCTTAATATAATCCGCATGACCGGGACAGTCCACATGGGCATAGTGACGCTTAGCAGTTTCGTATTCTACATGAGCAGTGGCGATAGTAATACCACGCTCTTTTTCTTCCGGCGCCTTATCAATATCACTGAAGTCAGTAAAAGAGGCCTGACCTTTGAGAGATAAGACACGGGTAATAGCAGCAGTCAGTGTAGTTTTACCGTGGTCAATATGCCCTACGGTACCTACATTAACGTGCGGTTTAGTCCTTTCAAATTTTTTCTTTGACATTTTCTTGTCTCCTCAGGCCGTTGAAAAGGTTTTCTGGTTACTAATGGCATCAACATGGAGCCCACGACCGGAGTTGAACCGGTGACCTCATCCTTACCAAGGATGCGCTCTACCAACTGAGCTACGTGGGCTTTTGCTGCGCACAAGAACTAACAATGGAGCGGGAAACGAGACTCGAACTCGCGACCCTCAGCTTGGAAGGCTGATGCTCTACCAATTGAGCTATTCCCGCCCGGGATATATCATACTTCACAAAGTGCAAGAGCTGGTGGAGGGGGGAGGATTCGAACCTCCGAAGGCGGAGCCGACAGATTTACAGTCTGTTCCCTTTGGCCACTCGGGAACCCCTCCAGGGGATTGTCTGAAACGACAGACACTCTTTATACTCTAACAACATCTTTGTAAAGCAATTTTTTCAATGGAGCTGGCGATAGGACTTGAACCCACAACAACCTCATTACAAGTGAGGAGCTCTACCATTGAGCTACGCCAGCTTACAAGACCGGAGAATATACTAACTTCAAAAGTTAAAATCAAGCCTTAATTTTAACTTTTTGTTTTTTTTACTTTGCAATGAAGAGCAGGCATCTTCCTGTTCAGAGAGTAACTTTTCATACCTCAACACCACACAGCAGTTTTATACAGTCGATTAAACGACAAAACCAAAGATCGCAAAAAAAGGCTGAGTCCTAAGACTCAGCCTTTTTTGAAATTTATTACCTGCGAATTTTTATCCAACTACCCCCGGCAAACGGTAAGAAAGCCGGGATAAGTACCTTGGAGACAGATTGTTTTCTTGCAAAAAAAACAAGAAAACAATCTGTAATGTACTAAAAAGCATAAATTGTTCGGCAATTAATTTTTACCATAGATACTGTCACGATACTTCTCAAAAGTATATGCACCTGTTCTGTAGATCAGATGGGCAAATTTGGTATAGGGCAGATACAAAAACAGCATCATGATAGATACAAGATGCAGAAAATAGACCATATAACCAAACACCGGCATACCAGCCCAGCGCAAAAGCTCCGCACCAAGACCCGTAACACCCACAGCGGTAATTTCCCAGATAAGGAACCAATCGTAAAAAGTTGGCTGAGTATTGAGTTCACTTTCAGCTTTCTTTCTATTGCTCCAAAGCACTGCGATACCAAACAACAGGGCAATCGCAGAGACATTTGCCAGGATCTTAAAGGGGTCGGTCAGCGGCAGAGGCCCATGAAGCGATGGCCAAACAAGACCGAGGACATCGTTTTTCAAAAGAGACCAGCATGTTACAATGAATAAACCGATAAACGCCAACATCAAGGGTAAATGACCACGAACCCTGTCGATATTAACTTTACACTCGCGAAATCTGGAATGTTTGACGATTTCAACCACGGAAGGCCAGACAAAATCCCGAGTAAATTCAACAACAGATGGCCGGTATTCCTTATTAAGGCCTGCATCAGCTGACATACTTTTCCACATCTTGGTAATACCCTTGAATCCGGAAAAGAGGCCGAGTCCCAAAGATGGGACCATTATAAGGACAATAAAGAAAATGTTTTTTGCATACCAGTAAAAATCCCAGTGCCCGAAAAATCTCTGATAGCCATGGCTGGCAAATTCCTCTTGCGTCGGAATATGCATGGCGCCAGAAAGTATCCACATAACAAAAATAACAAGCACGGGAATACCAATAAGCACAGGTAAGCCTTTGGCACTTGAAGCAAGTTTAGCAAGAGGTGCCGGCCAACCGTAGAAGGTGTACGCATAGGAACGGATGGCGCCCAGTACATCACCAGGTTTTGCGCCCCTTGGGCAGTTTGCTGTACAGTCGCCACATTGATGGCAAAGAAACACGTCTGGATCTGTAACGAGTTTATCCACCATGCCCCATTGGGACCATATCATTTCTTTTCTTGGAAAGGGTTTGCCTTCTTTGGATAGAGGGCACATGACAGAGCAGGTTGCACACTGATAACACTTTTTCAGTGTGTCCCCCCCAGCCGCCTTCAAGGACTTTATAAACTCTAAATCGGGTTGAACATTCATTTGTTCCTCCTGCATATTATCAATGTAAACCACTCAAAAATATATTTCATTTTTGAAACTGAGCACCCCACAGTAAGAGCAATCTGCCTGTGGGGTGGAAACGAGTCAGATTAGAAACCCTTGAATGGATTTGGTCCCATCTCAACAATTTCTTCAACGAAATCGTTAATAATCTGCGGGATCTTGTCATAATCAGTAATAGCTACCTGATTGGAGGCAACTCTTTCCGGCTCAAGGCCGAGGGTTGATAGAGTGTCACCAATATTTTCCATACGTTTGTTAGCAATTTCTGAGCCTTTGACAAAGTGACACTGGTAATCGTCACCATATGAACATCCCAGTAGCATTGCTCCATCCAAACCAGCGGAAAGTGCATCCCTGATCCAGGCCATGTTGACCGAGCCAAGACAGCGAACCGGAATAAAGCGGACCATATGACTGAGACCATTTCGCCTCATACCAGCCATATCAAGTGCAGGATAGGCATCGTTTTCACAAACCAGGACAAGAATTCTTAACCTCTCCTCATCATCTTCTGGTACCTCAATCGCTTTGATCATGGAACCAATGAGGTCAATATTGTAATCCTTGAAACCAATGATTCGCTCAGGACATGCTCCCATACAGGTACCACAACGACGGCACCTGGTTGGATTAGGCAGTGGTGTCCCTTTCTCATCATCGTCTAGTGCGCCAAACGGGCATTCCTCGGTACATCGTTTACACTGTGTACAACGCTGCATAAAGAATTCGGGATATGTGGCGTCCCCTGAACGTGGATGAACAGAAACACCACGATCAACAGATTCAATACACTGGATGGCTTTAAGTGCGGCACCAGTAGCATCGTCCACGGCTTCTTCCATGGTCTCAGCTTTTCGAACACCACCGCAGGCATAGACGCCTGTTCTTCTTGTTTCGTAAGGAAAGCAAATAAAATGGGAATCTGCGTACCCATCAAACAGGTCGAGATCATTAAAGCCAGGTCCCTGCCTATACGCAAGATTTATGCTCTTTTCATGAAGAGTTGTCGGCTCCATGCCAGCTGCCAAAACAACCATGTCCACTGAAAGTGTAATATCTTCCCCAAGCAGGGTATCTTCGACAGAGACAGCAAGTGAGCCACCATTCTCTTCAACTTTCATGACACTACCTTTGGTCATGAAAATGCCATCGTTGTTCTGAGCACTTTTGTAAAATAGCTCCATATGGCCAGGTGTTCTCATATGCTGATAGAGAATATAGGCCTTGCCTTCTGCATTGTCTTCACAGACATACTGTGCCTGCTTTAAGGCAACCATAGAGGTAACTGAGTTACAATACGGAAAATCCTTGTCATCATCTTTGCCACCTGGGCTTTGGATGAAGGCAACGTTGGCCGGGACTTTCCCTTCTTTTGCCATTCTTTCAAACTCAGCATTGGTAACGACATTTTTAACCTTGCCGTAGCCAAGGTGTTCGTATTGTGAAACATCGGCAGGTTTCCAGCCAGTGGCAAGAACAACAGCGCCAACCTTCACGGCATCAGGATTTACCTTGGTATATGCCATGAGGCCTACATTAGGATCATCCATCTCTCCTTTGCCGATCAAATCAGCATCTTCTGTCGTTACTTTTGCTGGGGCATCCCATTCGGTCTTGGTGCCTGCAGCCTTAAAGCTAATACCAAAATCACCAGGAGCCCCGGTGATACGTGCAACTTCAACACCGGTTTTGATGGTGATTTTATCATTTGCTTCAACTTCGGCAATGAGAGCGTGAATAGGATTTTCTTCCAAATCGGTCCATGGTGCCTGAGTTGGAAAACTTTTTCTCCAGCCAGCCGCTTTGCCACCAATTTTTTCTTCTTTTTCAGTGAGAATAACATTATATCCTGCAGCGGCTGCTTCTTTGGCTGCAGTAAGACCAGCAAGCCCACCACCCATAACCAGAATGGTTTTATTAATGACTTCGAGCTGGAAGGGATCCGGAAGTTCGGTTTTTTTGGCGCGTGTACATGCCATACGCATATAATCGCTGGCGGTTTCCTGTAAAAATTCAGCAGCTTCGCTATGGGGCTCCTCGCCCTCTGCTGGTTTTACCTCTGACCAAACAACCTGCTCACGCAAATTGGCACGAATAGTGATTTTATCTTTACCAAGATCAAACTCTTTCGTCATTACCCTTGGCGAACAGGCACCAACGACGATGGTATTAACACCATCAGCCACATCCTTTTCAATCAAAGCACGACCATCAGCTCCACAGAGGCATTCATGCGTTTTACACTCCATGGACATCTCACCAGTCACAACTCCGGAGAGGGCCTCAAGATCCAGCCCTTCACCTATGCCACAACCAGCACATATATAGGCGCAGTATTTTTTATCCATCGATTTTTACCTCCTTGAAACCTGAATTGCCTTTAAGGCAGCAGCAGTTGAAGATTGAGTACAAGTAACAACATCCGCGGCTTTTTTCGCACAACCAGCTGATATCATAGCCTTATCAAATTGTGATATGACAAAACCGTTGGGATCCATGAGCAAATCAGTGGGTGCACCTTGCAGACCAAGAGATGGTTGCATACCAGTTGCCAGGACTGCCATGTCGACCTTCTGAGTAATTTTCTCAGCGGTAACGGCATTTTCAGCTACAACCGAAACCCCGCCATCAGCTTCGAGGACGATATCAGCAACTTTTCCCTTAATGAAAAAGGCATTTTCGTCAGCCATGCGAACTTCACGGAATTTCTCATATTTACCAGGAGTTCTCAGGTCAATGTAGAAAACATAGATTTTGGCATCTGGATATTGCTTACGCACATAGGTCATCTGCTTTAGTGTTGCCATACAACAGATATGCGAGCAAAATTCGAGATGGTTTTCATCACGGGAGCCGGCACATTGGACAAAAGCAATTGATTCAATCTCTTTCTCATCACCAGGTCGGACGATTTTTCCACCGGTAGGTCCATTAGGAGCCGCCATACGTTCAATCATCATGTTGGTGACAATTGCTTTTGATTGACCGTATTTCAGATTCTCCATCTTAGTTGGTTCATATGGAGTCCAGCCTGTGGCCCAGATAATGGATGCAACGTTGAGAGTAAAGGTCTCCGGTTGCATGTCAAGATCAACCGCATTGTATTTACAAGCGCCCTTTACAGCTTCGGCTCCCGCAACACTTAAAGCGGATTTCTTAATGACATACCTTCTCGGAAAAGCCATCTCGTGCGGCAAATAAGCAGCTTTGGACTTATTCATTCCGAAGTTAAAATCATTATCAATCTCATCTGGACAGGCGTCTGCGCAGTCACCACAAGCAGTGCAATTGCTATTTACATAACGCGGTGCAGTTTCAAGAGTAACTTCATAATTTCCAGGACCACCACTTACAGATTTAACACTCGTCATGGTGTAGGTTCTGATTTTTCGGTTATCCCTAACTCGCCGATAATTTATCTCCAGCCCACAACTCGGGGGACACAATTTCGGAAAATACTCGTTCAATTGTGCCACGCGTCCGCCAAAAGATGCATTCTTTTCAATAAGAAACACATCATTTCCGACTTCAGCGGTCTCCAGAGCAGCTGTCAAACCACTGATGCCTCCGCCTACGACCAAAACTGCACCAGAGGTGCCTTGCTCGTCAGTCATACCCAACCTCCATAATTGCTCTTAAAATATTTTACTATTGTCAGTTTTGTAGAATGCCTTTCTTACTCAGATAAGCAAAAACTTGACAACTATTGAACACAGAAGAACAGCCAGAAAACTTTTAACAATCTTTTTTAGCTTATGTTGACCGGAGTTGCAACACTCCTCTCCTTCCAACATAAATCAAAAACCCTGCATACTAAAAAATCTCCAGGAGTCAAAGACTCCTGGAGATTTTATTTACATCAGTTCAACAACATCCCCAGCTATTACAGCCAAGGATCGGTTGGGAAGATGTTCAAACATTCTACCTTCTCACACAGCCATTCCTGAGTTTCAGGATTGAAGGTGGAGTTAACAAAACATTTCCAGTTCTCGTCATCACAGGTCGGGAAATCTGATCTGTAATAGAATCCTGGGTAGCGGGACTCTTTACGGAACTCGATGTGACGAATATGAGTCTCTACACACCAAATACGATGGTAGTTCTCCCAGCAGCGGAGCAGCTCATGAAGATCGCCAGCAGCCATCTTCTCAGCATCTTCACGGAGAAGCTTGAGCAGATCAAGGCAAATGTTCAGAAGTTTACCAGAGGTCATGTAGTATGTCGCAACACCACCACCATACTCATCGGTGGCTTTCATGAGACGCATCATGAGACCTGCAGGCTTGCAGTAGTTAGGATTCACATCAGCTGCAGTAGAAGCGCCTTTGAATTCCTCATAGCGTCTAACTGGAGCATAAATCTCATCGGCAATCTCCTGTGCGGTCTGCTTCAGCTCAGGTTTGAAATCGTTATCGCGGCAGAATTTAACCATCTGCTTAGCTGCAATACGTCCTTCAGCATGGGAACCGGAAGAGAATTTATGACCGGAAGCACCAACACCATCACCAGCAGTGAAGAGTCCATCAACTGTGGTCATACGGTTGTAGCCCCATTTATACTTATGAGAGCGGGACTCATTAGCGACATCAGGAACCCAAGCTTCCTCGGGACCAGAGGTCCAGATTCCACAACAACCTGAATGGGATCCAAGCATGTAGGGTTCAGTCGGCATAATTTCAGAACCAACTTTTTCTGGCTCAACGTTCGCACCAGCCCACAGACCAGCCTGACCAACAGACATATCCAAGAAATCTTCCCAAGCTTCAGACTCAAGGTGTTTCCAGAATTTCTTCAGTGCCTTGTCATCCATTCCTTTTGCTTTACGATCATCAAGGAATGCATTAAGAGCAACATCAGTTGCCATGTAGATTGGACCACGACCTTCTCGCAGTTCGTTAATCATCAAGTGATTACGCAGACAGGTAGGAGTAACTGGGGAAGCACCATAAGGCATGAATTTTTCCAGTTCTTCTTTTACTGCATCACTGTTTGCATAGAACTCACCAAGACCGTTCTGAACTTTGGCTTTAAAGAGAAGGAACCAAGCACCAACAGGACCGTAACCGTCTTTGAAACGAGCAGGAGTGAAACGATTTTCCATCATGGTCAGGGTAGCACCAACCTGAGCACACATGGTGTAGGTGGAACCAGCATTCCATACTGGGTACCATGCACGGCCTTTACCTTCACCAGTAGAACGTGGACGGAAAATATTAACAGCGCCACCACAAGCAACCATAGCTGCTTTGCAACGGAAAACATGAACTTTGTTTTCGCGGGTGGAGAAACCAGCGGCACCAGCGATCTGGTTTGGCTTGTTTTTGTCAAGAAGGAGCTTAACGATAAAGATACGCTCCATGATGTTCTCTGCGCCAAGAGCAGTGGCAGCAGGCTCTGCAACGATACACTTGTAAGACTCACCGTTGATCATGATCTGCCATTTACCGGTACGTACAGGCTGACCACCTTCACGCAGGGTCTTAGCTGGCTTGGAACCGTCGAGGTTCTCACCATCAGCATCTTTTTTCCAAACAGGGAGACCCCATTCTTCAAAAAGCTTAACAGATTCATCAACGTGACGACCACAATCGTAGATAAGATCTTCACGAACAACGCCCATGAGATCGTTACGAACCATTTTTACGTAGCTCTCAATCGGATTCTCACCGATATAGGTATTGATAGCAGACAAACCTTGAGCAACAGCGCCTGAACGCTCAAGAGAAGCTTTATCAACCAGAACTATTTTCATGTCTTCTGGAGCCCATTTTTTGATCTCGAAAGCGGTACCACATGCTGCCATACCACCACCGATGATGAGGATGTCAACATCATGTTCGACTACCTCTGGGTTCACTACTGTTTTGAGCTCACCTTTTGGTTTATTTGGTAATGCCATTTCAAATCTCCTTGAAATAAAGATTTTGTAGTTAAAAAGTTTTCTAACTTAGCTTAATTTAGGGGTAGGAAGGTCAGCCTCGAGGAATAAACACTCGTCATCAAGACTGGCACCTTTCTGTCCGGTATAAGCATTGGCAGCACCCTCAGCGGTAGTACGAATAGGAAACTTAAAGCGCTTCATATTGCCATTACGGAATTTAACAGTCCACATAATGGAATCAGAAGATCTCATTGGGTGAACCTGACCGCCCATAGGTACGAAGTCATCATAACCGCGAACAAAGATAGCTCCCTGGGGACAGATTTTAACGCAGGAATAACATTCCCAACATGCATCTGGCTCTTGATTGTAAGCCTTCATCTCCTCAACGTTTAAAACCATCAAATCGTTGGGACAGATGTACATGCACGCCGTTTTATCTCCACCTTTGCAGCCATCACATTTGGCAGGATCTACATAACTTGGCATTCAACTACCTCCTCAGTTTTGTATTAACTGTTGTGACCCTGAACCGACAGGGCCCACTTAAACTATTTACAACAAAAAAATCCCCTGCTCACCCGCCACACATTTTACGACGACTAACCAGGTAATACTACAAATAAAATCGTCAAACTGCACAACGACCTGTTTAACTTTAACTGAATGACTACTCATTTTTCCCGAGAACTTTTTATATTAGGTTGCCTGGTAATTGTCAAGAAAATTCAACAAACAACACATTATGCCTAAGTGTAGTTATTGCGCACAATAACCTCACGGGGTTTTGCCCCGTCGGCTGGCCCGACGATCCCCTCTTTTTCCATCGTTTCAATCATGCGCGCAGCTCGGTTATAGCCAACACGCAACCTTCTCTGCACCATGGAGATTGAGGCCTGACCGGCTTCTGAGACCAACGCGACAGCCTCATCGTATCGATCATCAAAATCGTCACTGCCTTCATCTCCGGCCCCGGTCTGCTCTTTTTCGATTTCCTGCATCACGCTCTCATCATACCCTGAACTGCCCTGCCGTTTCCAAAATTCTACGATATCAGAAGTCTCTTTCTCGGAGATATATGCTCCATGAATCCGTTTGATGTTTGCTGTGCCTGGGGCCAGAAACAACATATCACCAGCCCCAAGAAGATGCTCAGCACCGGAGGCATCAAGAATGGTTCTTGAATCAATTTTTGAAGAGACCTTAAATGAAATTCTTGTGGGAAAGTTAGCCTTGATCAGTCCGGTCAGAACATCAACAGAGGGTCGCTGGGTCGCAAGAATCAAATGAATCCCCGCCGCTCGGGCCATTTGGGCAAGCCGGGCAATAGCCGCCTCAACATCCTTTGATGCCACCATCATGAGATCGGCCAGCTCATCGACAATCACCACGATATAGGGCAGCTTCTCATCGCCCGCTTCATTGTATGAATCAAAACTCTTCACCTTGGCCTCCTCAAGAAGCCTATATCGCCGCTCCATTTCTCGCACCGCCCAGTTAAGTGCTCTTGAGGCAAGTTTTGGATCGACGACCACGGGATGCAGCAAATGAGGAATACCCTCATAGCCGGAAAGCTCGATTCGCTTGGGGTCGACCATGAGAAACCGCACTTCTTCAGGGGTCGCGTTATATAAAATGGAGGCAATAATGGTATTGATCCCCACACTTTTTCCAGCACCGGTGGCACCGGCAATGAGCAGATGGGGCATTTTCGCCAAATTAGCCATGGCCAGATTACCAACCACATCAAGCCCCAAAGCAATTGTCAGCTTGTGCGAGTTTGCCCGGTACTTCTCGGTGCCGATGAGTTCTCGAATATATACAATTTGTCGAACTTCATTGGGTATTTCGATACCAAGAGCGGCTTTTCCTGGAACAGATCCGACCACACGCACTGACTGAGCTTTCAGTCCCAGGGCAAGGTCGTCGGCCAGGCCAGCAATTTTATTTATCTTCACTCCCGGTGCCGGGGCATATTCATAGGTGGTGACCACGGGCCCTGGAGAAATGCCAACGACCTTTCCCGACACCCCAAAATTTTTAAGCTTCTGTTCTAATTGCTTGGAAAGCTTATAATAGACTTCGTTATCAATTTTTTCCTGAACCTGATCACTTTTACTGAGAAGCGACAAGGGTGGCAACTTCCAGTCGCCCCTGGCAACGGGTTTGGCGGCAAACTCGTCATCGGCTTCAGCCTCTTTGGCTGCTCGTGCCAACTCTTTTACTATCGGTACTGAAACCGTTTGCAGCACCTGAGGGGCAAGTAATATTTTTTCAGGCTTTTCAGGATTTGCAGTAACTGTAGTACTTTTTCTCTGTTGCCTTTTTTCTGCTGCTTGCTCTGTTTTTTTCTCAAAAAGGGCAAATATCAATTTCACCAAGCGCCACAAAGCGGCCAAAAGCTGATAGGGTGAAAATTGAGTGGAAAGCATTAAAGAAATCAAGAAGACCATCACAAAAAACAGTACAGTTCCACCATGCCCCACAACAGAATCCAACAGGGTGAATCCAGTTTTGCCTAAAAAACCGCCTGCTTCCAGATAATCAGGATTTTTGATGGTAAGCGATGACAGCAATCCACAAAAAGAGATAATCGCGCCAGTGAGGCCGGCAATCACCTGAGGCAGACGTTGAAAGGACATCCTGGGACCAAAAAAAAGAAAAGACGACAACAACAACAGGCCAGGCATGAGATATGCCCCCCAACCGATGAAGCCAAAAAGCACCTGGGCAATCAAGGTGCCGAAGTCACCACACCAGTTTCCTTTAATTTTAAGCGAATAGGAAATAAGACTGAGATAAAGAAAGAGGGAAATGAATATTCCGAGAACAGCCAGAGCTTCTTGCTTCAGCCCCGGCTTGGGTGTGTCTATTTTTTGAGCCATGTAATTAAGCCACTCCTAGATTAGCGTATTTATGGACATTCCGGCAGAAATATCTAACCGAAAACCATAAAAATTGCAAGGAGAGGCCAACCCGGCCAGGAATCACTTCTCTACGAGAGCGGCCCGAACTGCGTCCAGTACTCCATTGATAAATTTGGGCGAATCATCTCCTGCAAAACGCTTGGCTATTTCGACAGCCTCGTTGATTGCAACCTGGGGCGGCACATCATCACGTTCAAGCATTTCAAAAACGGCAATTCGAAGCAGGTTTCTGTCGGTTGCCGCAATACGAACCATGCGCCAATTACTCGCTGAATCGGCAATCAACTGATCAATCCGATCGAGATTGTCAGTTATCCCCTGTAGCAACACAAGAGCATAATTACGTGCCTTCTTGTTAACCTGAAAGAGCGCACAAAACAGGTCAAACCTGTCTACCAGATCATAACCAAACTGTTGATCAGAACCAATGGTAAAATCTTCCTGATACAGGAACTGGAGTGCAGCTTCCCGCGAATTTCGGCGTGTGCCCATAAGTATTCACAAAACTCTAAAATAATAATGCAAAAGGGGCAGATGCAAACAGGTTGACCCTATTCCCTGCCCCAATATTAATGCGGTGTAACATTTCCGCATTGATTGAATGTCAAGACTTCATTTTAGTGCAGCTGGTCCATTATATTGGCCATTTCAATGGCCGCCATGGCGACGTCGGAACCTTTATTGCCGGCCTTTGTTCCGCTCCGTTCAATAGCCTGCTCAATCGTTTCCGTGGTCAAAACCCCAAAAAGCACAGGCACTCCGGTTTCCATGCTGGCCTGGGCAGTACCTTTCGACACCTCGTTCACAACAACGTCAAAATGCGGAGTTGCACCTCGAATAACAACACCCAGCACAATGACTGCGTTATACTTCTGCGCTCCAGCCAATCTTTTAGCAATGAGCGGTATTTCAAATGCTCCCGGAACCCTGACAACATCAATATCGTCACCTTCCGCACCGGAACGAACGAGGCTATCAAGAGCACCCTCTAACAGTCTCTCGCTGAGAAACGAATTGAATCTTGCTACAACAATCGCAAATTTCTTTCCTTCCGCATTGAGCTTTCCTTCAATAAACTTTGCCATACCCTCTCACCTGAAATTGTTAAATTTGCGCCAATAAAAATTCTTTCATCAATCAATCATCAACGGCCATGAGATGTCCCATCCGGTCACGCTTGCACGTTAGATACTCTTTACTTTCTTTGTTGGCAGGCATTTCCAGCGGAAACCGCGCTACAACCTCAATGCCGTATCCTTCAAGGCCAACTATTTTCTTAGGATTATTCGTCAATATGGCCATTTTTTTCACCCCAAGATCACGGAGAATCTGTGCACCAATACCGTAATCGCGAAGATCGCTTTTAAAGCCAAGCATATGGTTTGCTTCAACCGTGTCCACCCCTTCGTCATCTTGCAGACAATAGGCCTTCAGTTTATTGACAAGACCAATACCCCGGCCTTCCTGCCGCATATAAAGAACAATTCCGCATCCTTCCTGCTCGATCATTTTCATTGCTGCATTCAATTGGAGTCCACAATCACAACGGGCAGAACCAAAAACATCGCCGGTCAGACATTCAGAGTGTACCCGGACAAGAACCCGTTCCGCCTTAGAAATATCACCTTTTACGAGAGCCAGGTGATCGAGTTTATCCACCGAGTTTGAATAGACAACTGCCTTGAACTCTCCGGCATGTTCAGTGGGAATCCTCGCTTCCACAGCACGTTGCACCAGTGTATCCTGGCGTAACCGATAAGCAACCAAATCGGCAATGGTGGCAATTTTCAGATCATGCTTCTCAGCAAATATTTCCAAATCAGCCATCCGGGCCATCGTTCCGTCTTCGTTCATAATCTCACAGATCACTCCGGCAGGAATCAGTCCGGCAAGCCGTGAAAGATCAACAGACCCTTCTGTCTGTCCAGCGCGAACCAGGACTCCACCATCTCTGGCCCTCAGGGGGAAGATATGGCCAGGGCTGACAAGATCGGACGGTTTGGTATTAGGATCAACAGCCACCTGGACGGTTCGCGCCCTGTCAGCAGCCGAAATACCCGTCGACACCCCGGTTCTGGCTTCGATGCTTATAGTGAATCCAGTTCCATAAGGCGATGTGTTATTGGAAACCATCATCGGCAAGCCAAGTTTTTCGGTCAGCTCTTCAGTCAGTGTCAGACAAATCAGCCCTCTACCGTATTTGGCCATGAAATTAATGCCATCCGCATCAACCTTCTCAGCTGCCATATAGAGATCACCCTCATTTTCCCGGTCTTCATCGTCGACCAGAATGATCATCTTGCCCGCCTTAATATCCTCGATTACCGCTTCAATTGAACTAACAGCCATAATAATTCACACTCTTAAATGTAATGGTTAAACTCATCCCTTTGGCAAAATCATATAAATCCGTGTTGCGCAAGAAATCCAGGATTAATTCCCTCACTGCCGTCATTCACCTGATTTCCGCTGGCCTTTGCCCCTGATCCGGGCGCGAGCATTTTTTCAACATACTTGCCAATGATATCAACTTCAATATTGACCTTGCTGCCAACCTTCAAAGCCCCCAGGGTGGTTACCTTCAGGGTATGAGGAATAATTGATACGGAAAATTGGCCAGGACCACAACTGTTGACGGTAAGACTGACACCATCAATAGTAATGGAACCCTTCTCAATAATATATCGTCCCTGTTCCACGGGCAGGGCAAAAGAAAAAAGAGTATAACTGCCAATTTCTTTCCTGCTGGTCACCGTTGCCATGCAATCCACATGGCCGGAAACAAGATGCCCGCCAAGTCGGTCAGAAAGCCTGAGAGCACGTTCGAGATTAACAATTGATCCAGAGCCAATTAAGCCAAGTTTGGTTCGTGACAGTGTTTCCGGCGAAACATCTGCACAAAAACTCCGGCCACGGATGTTATAGGCAGTTAAACAGATACCGCTAACAGCGATTGACTCACCTTCCTCGGGCTCTGTCAGGTCAAAGCCGGCTTCAATATCATAGGCTATGCCACCGCCTACGGTTCGCTTGCCGGTTATCTTTCCAGCCCCTTCGATTATCCCTGTGAACATGTCTCTTTCCTGTCCCCAATTGTCACAATTCAGGAGTCACTGGCTACCTGCTCGGCTTTCTTCATAAACTCGGCGGCAATATTTTTGTGTCGGAAATTTTCATGAATCGAAGCAATAGTCCGATAGGTATCAGCAGCCTTCTCTTTACTGCCAATGAGGAGATAGATCTCCGCCATTTCTTCTAAAATATTCACCGTTCCCTGCGGATCCCGATTATCCTGATAATGATCGAGGATTATCAAACAGTTGGCTATGGCCAGCTGATATTGTTTCAGCGCCTTCTGCACCTCAACAATCTTTGGTAAAACCGCCAGCACACTCATCCGGTCGTTGGATTTATCGCAGATAGCATAGGCTTGTTGATAATGATTCAACGCGCTTTCGTATTCCTTACGGGCAAGACAAACATGTCCCAGCTGATTACTCGCATTGGCAATACCAGCTTCATCATTTTTTTCTTTATAACCGACAAGAGCATTATGAAGGGCCACTGCCGCCTGGCCGTATTCCTGCTTTTCCAGGAATTTTTTGCCCTCTTCATAGTCTGCCTGCACCGGATCGGTTGGCTTCTTGCTCTCGGCCTTGCCCATAGAGCCAATTGTATCAATTGATTGTAAATTATTAGTCATGCTTTGATTCTCCCTGTATCATCTGTAGTGCAGTACTTGCCGCTTCAGCGACTGTCGTGGATACCAGTTGCCCATCCTTACAATAGCTGAATTCGGCAAGATCTGAGCCGAGCGGCATAAGCTGGATGACTGCCTCCGTTGCCTTAATACGCCCCATTAGTCGTGCCACCTGTCCTCTCACCTGTGGATCCGGATGTTGCAGAAAATGAAACAGATTGTAAAAAGGGGTATCACGAATCAAATCCGGCCTCGTCTCAGCAATTTCGGCGAGAGCCCATATAGCCAGGCTTTGGGTGGATGGATCGCCTATGTAATTTAAAAGATGTCTGGTAAAAGCTCCAAAGATATCAGTCCGCAGAGCAATTACATAACCAATCGTTTCAATCATTCCCCAAGGTGTTGCTGCTGAATCCGAACATGCTTCAAACATGCGATGTAACAATTCAGAAACAGGACCTGGTTCGCGGGTAGACGTTCTTGCCGTTACACGGCCAATTAACCACGCCACCTTCCAGCGATTACTGTCGATGGGATCATAGAGTAAACGCTGCATCAGTCGTAGAGTCTTTTTATCGTCAAAAGAGAGCGCAACAAGAGTATCAATATCCTCTTTTTCCACCAACTCCTTGATCAATTTTTTATTGGCCTTCCGACGTATCCGCTTTTCATCAGGAGCAGGCTCAATAATACTTGGTTTCGATACGGGCTCTGTCCCCAACAATCTTCCCAGCGACCTCTCCCTTGCCTCACCTTTTTTTTGCTCTATACGATGGGCTATCTCTGCAATGTCGGTATGGAGACGAACAAAATAAAGCACACCACGCACAGCTCGACCATCGACGTTTTTCGTTGCGACAACCTGATGCAGACCCTCGTCGTAATTTTCAATTCGTCCGGTTAAATAATCATCTTCCGGCATTAACTCCCAGGCAAAATCGGCGTTGTCGTTACAGGCATAGACAAGGGTTTCCACTATTGCCGAGCCAACATTGTGTCCCGTAACATCACAGGCATACACGGCTCCGCACTGACAACGTCCAACCGGGAATTCAGTCATTTTTCGGACTGGTGCATGGCTTGGCTTGCCAACCTTCTGACCGCAAAACGGGCACCAGGGTCGTACTGCAATCTGTTCTTTAGGCATCTAGCTCACTTATAACTTCTACTAAGGTTCTATCTCGTTACGCCAGCTTTTTTTGAAGGCTCGATACAAAATTCGGGTCCACGGAGTAACCGAGTTCAACTGCTTTGTCCAAATGGATTTTGGATTCAGCAAAATTTCCCTTAAAATATAAAGCAACAGCTAAATTATTATGCCCAAGCGCCGAATCCGGCGACAGTTCGAGACCTTTTCTGGCGGCTGTAACCGCGCGATCATCGTCTCCTTTCATCGTCAGGACAGCGGTGAGGTTTATCCAAGTTGTGGCCAGTTTAGGATTATATTGAATTGCTTTTTCATAGCTCTGTATGGCCTTTTCGAAATCATTTCGCTGTTGCCAGATCAGCCCTAAGTTGGCATGGGCTTGAGCACTCTCGCTGTTTACAGAAAGTGCTTTTTCGTTAAGTTCCTGAGCCTTATCCAGATTCCCCTGACCAAAATAAATCGCGCCAAGATTAATCATGCTCTCACTGCTGAGATCATCTATTTCGATCGCTCTCTCCAAGGCTGTGATTGCCTCTTGTATGCGACCACATTTCATGTAAACAAGCCCCAGATGATGGAAAGCCATTACCGAATTGGGATGTTCTTTGCACTTTTTTTCAAGCTCTTCAATCACCTTCGGCAAATCTTCCTGCAACTGTTCTGACATAATCTCCCTCTATAATTTATCAATTGTCAAGCCTTGAGGATTCGACGTTTATCAGTCGGCTACGACCACGGAAATCCCGAGGCCAGTAAACATTTTCCCCTAATAAAAAACCACGCAAGGCAAGCCCGCGTGGAAGCGAATACACTATAGACACCTTGAGCGTACTTGCAACAATAAAATATTAACCAAATTCACCGGGAACTTTCACAGACAAATCTCAATGAAAAAGCGGCAATAATATCATTTCATTGCTCAGCCAAAATATTTTTTGCGACTAAGACGTCTTTGGCTATTTGTTCCGCCAACTCATCCGCACCGGAAAATTTCTTTTCACCGCGCAAAAACTTCAGCAGATTGACCTTTATTGGCTTGCCATAAATATCTTCATTAAAATCGAAAATATGGGTCTCGGCGACCAGTTGCTCTTCGCCAAAGGTGGGGTTATAACCGATATTCAGGATGCCGCCGTACTCTCTTCCTTCACAGCATACCTGGGTCACATAAACCCCATGCTTTGGCACCAGATCTTCCTCGTTAAATTTCAGATTCGCCGTGGGAAAGCCGATCACCCTGCCGCCACGCTGTTTACCCACCTGAACTGTGCCTCTGATTTGGTAAAAGCGGCCAAGGAGTTCTTTAGCGGCAGCCATCTCTCCCCCTTTTATCAGTTCCCGGATTCTCGTTGAACTGACAAGCTGATCTCCTTTGTAACAGGCCTCAACCACAGTCACTGAAAAGTTAAAAATCAGCCCCTGCCGTTTCAAAAAATCAATATTGCCACTCCGCCCCTTGCCAAAGGCGTAGTCATAACCGACCACAAGCTCTTTCACTCCGAGTTTTTTAACAAGGAGGTCGGCAACAAAGCTCTCTGCAGTTGTTTTGGCAAATTCCTTACTAAAAGGGATGACCACAAGGACATCAATTCCTGCCTGTTCTATCAGTTCTTCCTTTTGCTGGCAGGTTGAAATCAGCTTAATCCCCCCAGGCAATAAGACCTGCAGGGGATGCGGATCAAAAGTAATTGCCACACTTGTGCCGTTTACCGAATGAGCCTTTTGCACCACCGTCGCAAATAACTGCTGATGCCCATAATGAACACCGTCAAAATTGCCAATGGTGACGCAGGCATTGGTTAACGGCTGGACAATATCTTCAATCTTTCTAAAAATTTTCATATTTGCTACATAGAGTTAATTTTTTTAAAGTTAGCAACAAGAATGTCTTGACAAAAACCCGAGTAAGAAGCATATTCATGCGCGTTGCCGAAGTGGCGGAATTGGTAGACGCGCTAGGTTCAGGGTCTAGTGGTCGTATGGCTGTGCGAGTTCGAGTCTCGCCTTCGGCACCATCAGATTTAGGCGCAATTCTATAGTCTTATAGAATTGCGCCTTTTCTTTTTTGAGC
Organism: uncultured Desulforhopalus sp.; assembly: GCA_963677465.1. Lineage (GTDB taxonomy): Bacteria > Desulfobacterota > Desulfobulbia > Desulfobulbales > Desulfocapsaceae > Desulforhopalus_A. The sequence goes on from OY781976.1 coordinate 3,869,532, forward strand.
ACCTTCATTGTTTATGACCTCCAACTTATCAAAACCAGCAATATTGCTTCGTCTACTCATTATCACAACCCATTATCACAACGGGGAAACTGCCCTCGCCCACTCGCCACGACCTCAACATCACAGCGCTGTTTTTTAAGGCTAGCCGAAGTTGCAGAGATCGGTCACGAGAGTCAATAAGGTCAGACAAGGTAAACTAAAAGAGCAAAAGAAACAACTGGCTTTGCGAGAACGGCGTGTTTAAAAGGTCATTGACGACTATTGCTTAATGTGGATTCTACCGCACTTATATAGTCCCGCTTCGGTTGAGATGTGGATTGTTTTTTCACAATCTGGATCTGAAAATTAAATAATTTACCGTATCGGAAACTGACTTCTGAGGTGGCAAGATACAGATCCCACATACGAAAAAAGCGTTCATCGTAAAGTTCAAGTACCTGGGAGCGGTTGGCATGAAAGCGTTCGCGCCAGAGTTTCAACGTATCGGCATAATGATAGGTAAGAATTTCAATGTCTTTCACCAACAACCCACTCCGCTCAATCGCCAGCAAGGTCTCTGAAAGGGCGGGGATGTGCGCGTTGGGAAAGATATACTTCTCAATAAAGGGAGGATCGGACGCGTTTGGCTTGGCACGACCGATGGAATGAAGAACAAAAACGCCGTCAACCTCCATTAACCGCTTAGCCGCTCTAAAATAAGACAAAAAGTTTTGCGGTCCGACATGCTCAAACATGCCAATGGAGACCAATCTATCAAATGTTCCCTCCACCGCGCGGTAATCACAAAGATCAAAACGGACACGATCCTGTAAACCCAATTCCTGAGCCCGCCGCTGGGCAACCCGCTGCTGCTCGGTGGACAATGTTATACCAGTTACGTCAACGTTGAACTTTTGGGCCAGAAAAAGCCCTGTACCACCCCAGCCACAACCAATGTCGAGAACGCGTTGCCCTGGTTTCAGCAGCATTTTCGCCGCGATATGACATTTTTTGGCATCCTGAGCTTCCTCAAGACTTACGCCGGAATTGACAAAATAGGCACAGGAGTACTGTAGATCATCGTCGAGAAAAAGACGGAACAGTCTTTCGTCCAGGTCATAATGGTGCGCGACATTGCGCTGAGCGGTTTCCCGGGCGATCCGTCGTCGCCAGAATCGGTCAACCATACGCCATAAAGTGAGTAGAACCGCAGGTGTCGTGGCAAATTTTTTGGCACCATTGATTTTCACAATTTGTAGAAATGAATCGAGGTCACCATCGCCGACAAGCATGCGGCCATCCATATACATTTCAGCAAATTGAAGTGCCGGGTCGGTGTAAATTGCGCGCACCGCCTGTTTATCTTTCAGGTGAATGGTTGCCGTCGGCTCGTTGCCATCGCCATATTTTTCTTCAATACCGGAAGGGTAACAAACGACCAGAGTGCCTTTGCGCACGGCGCGTTTTATCATGCTGCTAAAAAGCCCTTCAAAACCACTGGCAGAAGATTCGAGACATGTTGAAGAAGACGACGATGGCATAAAATTAATTCCTCAGGATGTTCAATCTCACGGGGGGTAGCGGTACCTTTAGTTCGGGTACAGGGCGGCATAACTCCGTTTATTCTCCAATAATTTTGACCAGTACCCGTTTTTTCCGCCTGCCATCAAACTCACCATAAAAAATCTGTTCCCAAGTGCCGAGATCCAAACGACCACCGGTAACGGCCACCACCACCTCCCGCCCCATTATTTGACGTTTCATATGGGCATCGGCATTGTCTTCGCCCACATTATGTCGATACTGTGATACCGGCGCATGTGGAGCAAGTTTTTCAAGCCAGACATCATAGTCATGGTGCAAGCCAGATTCATCATCATTAATAAAAACCGAGGCGGTAATGTGCATTGCGTTGCAGAGCACCAAACCTTCTTTAACGCCGCTTTCATCGATACATTGTTGTACCTCTTTGGTAATGTTTATGAATGCTCGCCTGGTGGGAATTTCAAACCATAATTCTTTTCTATAGCTCTTCACTACAACCTCCTGCTGGTCATTTCATTTCTACACAATCGACAATCTCAAGCTGCCATGACGCTTCACCAGGGTACAACTCATATGTCAGTTGACGTGTCCCGCCGGTGGGATTGGTATTGCTGTCGGTTGACAAATATACTGGAAAGCGACGTATGAGCGTATTACCCGATACCTCAAAGCTATCATGCCCCATGTACCCGGTAAAGCATTCGTCCCCTTCTTGAATCGTTGGCAACTGGATCCTCGACAGGCTCTCATCTTTGTTCGTGGCAAATGCTATAATGTTTCCATAACTCCCAGATCCGCCGGATTTGGTGATAATATAGAATTCATCAAACCCATTCCCATCAATATCGCCCACATAGACATTTTGGATTGGGTCGTGATCTTCAAAAACCTCAGAGAGCTTATTCTTAAATCCCGACGATTTCAGGTGGATAGTAGTGAGGCTTTGCCCCCGTGGCTGGCTTTCTTCGATGAATAACGTTTTACCAGAACGGGTTTTATACTGATCAGCAAATGCATTTATTGCTGTTATCCCCAAGAAAAAAGAGCTCGCAACAAAAAATGACAAAACAAAAGTATTGCTTTTGACGATCATGGACAAGCAAACACACTCAGCTTGAGGTTGTCAATATTCGCCGAGTGGGCGCTGAAAGGTGTATTTCGCCGGACTGACCACCAGACTATCCCAGGCCTCGTCGCTATTTCCCCCAAGGGCAGAAAATGGCCACGAAACCAAGAAAACCAGGGTACCACCTACGGTCGCCACCAGGCCCAGCGGTCTCGCTGCCACAATATCAACAATCATCCCCCCTGAGTTATCCTTCGTCTTATTAGGTGTCATTTCAACCGTTGCGGCTGACGTAAAAACTGGACAGAGCCCCAGTGAAATCAGAAGAAGATATGACACGAGTTTTTTTCTATATCTGAGCATAAAATTCTCCTTTTCATGAGTTTAAGCCAAAACTTGTTGAGTTTTAGGTTTCCCAATTTTGGTATTTCAAAGTTATTCAAGCATCACACCATGTTCTGCCAAGCCATCAGCATATACACCGAGCGCAAACAATAGCCTTACAACCGTCAAGATTCAATTATATTGCAGGAATTTTAATATACAATACTATCGACCAGGATTGTTGAACAAACTGCCATTTATCCCTACTTGTCGAGTATTGCATGGTTTTTTTTTTACAAACGGATATATTCAAACAACAAATACTCAAGGCTATACATATAACAGCAACACTACCAACTTCCTCCATTATTTCTTGATATGTCGGGGGGGCAGATAAAATCTTTTTTTTACGTTCGACGATGGTTTATGAACCCTGGACCGGTTAAAAGCACCAGCCACTACTTAAGAGGTTTTCTGCTGCATATCCACCCGAAAAAAGTCGCGCTGGAAACCCTTCGTTTTTCTCTCAGTTTTGGTCTGGGCGGGATGGCGGCCACGCTGCTGTTACTCCTTTTTATCACCGGCATCTTCCAGATAGTATCCTATACTCCTGAGATTGGTTCAGCCTACGATTCTGTCAAGATGATGTACGGCAATGCATCATTTAATGGCTGGACCAGAAACATTCATTACTGGTCAGGGAACTTACTGGTTATTGTCGCTCTGCTCCATTGTTGCAGAGTTTTTCTCACCGGGGCAATAGGTGCCGCACGACAGCTGAACTGGTTTATCGGCCTTGTTTTATTGGGCTTAGTTCTTTTTGCTAATTTCTCAGGCTATTTACTGCCGTGGGATCAATTGGCCTTCTGGGCTGTAACAATATTCACCAGTATGCTTGGCTACATCCCCTTCTTTGGCGAGAGCATCGTAGAGTTGCTTCGTGGCGGCACTGAGATCGGATCCACCACCCTGTCAATTTTTTATGCAATTCATACCGGTGTGCTGCCTTTCTGTTTTGTTGTCACCATTATTTATCATTTCTGGTTAGTAAGAAAGGCAGGCGGCCTCGTTCGCCGACAGAACATCCAAGATGCGCCTGCAGTTTTTGTTCCTGCTGTACCGAACCTTATCGTTCGTGAAGCTGCTGTGGCTTTTATTCTGGTCGCTGCGATAGTGCTTTTTGCAGCATTGGTTGATGCTCCTCTTGCCGAAATGGCCAACCCGTCAATGAGCCCCAACCCAGCTAAAGCTGCCTGGTTTTTTCTGGGCTTTCAGGAATTGCTCATGCATATGCATCCGACCTCTGCAATTGTGGTTTTGCCTGCTCTTCTTATCCTGTGTCTCGCCATCCTGCCCTTCTGGCAGGATGCTGTGTTGCCCGCAGGCCAATGGTTTGGCGACCGTCGTGGCCTGACGCTTGCCGTCTGGTCTTGCCTGGCAAGCGTTGTTCTAACCTTTGCGGTCGTGATGCTTGATGAAAAAATTAAAACCACAGGTTTGGATGCAGCAACCGATATTGTCAGCAGGGGTATCTTGCCTCTGCTGGTTCTCGTCCTGTTCTATGGTGCTGGCTACTTTCTTATCACCGCCAAGATGCAGTTCTCCCGTGCACAGGCGGTGATGGCTGGCTTTATTTTTACCCTCACGTCTCTTAGCTGCTTGACGATTATTGCCATCTGGCTGCGCGGGCCCGGCATGAAGCTGCTCTTACTTTTTGGATAAATAAACTGTCACGACCAACTTTATGAAAGAAACTCACAATCACTCAACCAACATCCTTCCTGTAGACGAGGGAGCAAGAAGCGGCAGAAGAAAATTTCTCAATCGACTTTGGGCCTTGTTTGGCACCCTGGCCTGTATTGAGTTCGGCTGGCTTACCGGCTCGGTTCTCTCCTCTAAAAAAGAGAAGCACGAGAAGGGTCTAAAAGAAAACTTTATTACTGTGGGTGAGGTAAACAGTTTTTCATTGGATTCAGTTACCGCTATCCCTGAAGGGCAATTTTACCTGGCCCGGCTAAAAGACGGCAGTTTTCTCGCCCTGTCACACACCTGTACACATCTCGGCTGTTCACTTCCCTGGGATGAAGACGCTCATAAGTTCATCTGCCCCTGTCACGGCTCAACCTTTGATATTGGTGGCGAGGTGTTGACACCACCGGCAATTCGAGGACTGAACAGTTATCCGCTACGCATAGAAAACGGCAGCATTCGAGTCAATATCGCCATCTCGCAGAAACGACTTGGAAATGGCAAACCCAGATCAGTACAGGCCTGATTATGCCATCAACTCGCAAAGAACAAAAAAAAGCTGACGAGGTGCAGGCGACACCTTCAAGCTGGGAAATATGTGCTCTCCTTGCTGTCTGCGTGATCCTGGCATCCCCTTTTATCTATAAATATCGTGCCAGTACAGCGAGTACGCCGGTAGATAGTATTATATCCGAATTTTCCGGTACAGCTTCGTGCAAAGAATGTCACCTGGACACTTATCGTAAATGGCAGGGTTCTGATCACGACCGCGCCATGGCGGTGGCCAATGAAACAACAGTGTTAGGCGACTTTAATGATGTCATTTTTACCGATCCATATACCAACAAGCGCAGTCGTTTCTTTCGGCAAGACGAAAAGTTCATGGTGGAAACAGAAGGACCAGATGGTAAAGATGGCGTTTTTACCATCTCTTATACCTTTGGCTTTTATCCACTTCAGCAATACCTGATTCCCTTTCCCGGTGGCAGACTGCAATGTTTGTCCATTGCCTGGGATATTGAAAAAAAACAGTGGTACCGTCTGCCGCCCTATGATGTGACCAGTTCTGCCGATTGGCTGCACTGGACAAAGGGTGCTCAGACATGGAACGGGATGTGTGCCGAATGCCATTCCACCAGATTAAAAAAAGGTTTTAATCCACAAACCAACAGCTACAACACCAGCTGGTTTGAAATAAATGTTGGCTGTGAAGCCTGCCATGGACCCGCATCACAGCATATAGAATGGGCGAAGCGTCCGGCTCTGGCACGTGGCAAAATTGACAATTACGGCCTGAGTGTCGCAACCAGCAATCTCACTCCGCAAAAACAGATTGTCATCTGCGCCCCCTGTCATTCCCGAAGGTATCAACTGGGGGATAACGACCATAAAAATAGTGAGTTGCTTGATTTCATGGTGCCTTCTTTGCTCACGGAAGACCTCTATCACGCTGATGGACAAATCGAGGAAGAGGATTATGTCTACGGATCTTTTACCCAGAGCAAAATGTATAGCAAAGGTGTCAGATGCAGTGACTGCCACGATATGCACTCACTGAAGCTCCACAGAGAAAAAAATGATCTCTGCCTGCAGTGCCATCGAGCCGAAGATTATGACACCCAGGCCCACCATTTTCATAAGAAGCAGGTGGAGGGTAAGCCGAGCGACGGCCACCTCTGTGTAAAATGTCACATGCCCGGAAACTATTACATGGGCATTGATTACCGACCTGACCACAGCCTGCGCATCCCCCGGCCTGACCTGAGTAAAAAGCTGGGTACACCAAATGCGTGTTCGGCCATTGGCTGTCACGGCGACAAACCTTTGGACTGGGTAATAGAAAACTACGCCAAATGGTATGGACAGAAGCGAAAATCGCACTATGGCGAAGTCTTTGCCGCCGGCAGAGCCGGTGAGCCTGAGGCCTATGCAAAGCTCCAGGCGCTGGTGGACGACGCACTACTACCGGCAATTGTCCGCGCCACTGCACTCTCGCTGCTGGGTAATTACCCCAAGCCTGAAACAACCACCACGCTGCAGACGGCCCTTTTAAGCGATGAACCACTACTCCGGCATACCGCTTTACGACTATTGGAACAACCCGATGAAGAGACAATCACCAAACTGATTGCACCTAAACTCTATGATCCGGTAAAAGCAGTGCGACTGGAAGCAGCCCTGAAACTGGCTGGGGTACCCAAAAAACTGATCCGAAAAGATGACCAACTTGCCTTCCAGGAAAACCTCCGGCAATATCGCCAGGCGATGGAGTACAACAGTGATTTCGCTCCCCAGCGTTATAATCTGGGAAATCTTGAAAGAGCACTTGGCCACCCGGAAAAAGCCATGGAATATTACAGGCAAGCCATTGCGATTGATGAGCAGTTTTTCCCGGCAAAAGTCAATCTGGCCATGGAGTATAATCAAGTTGGCCAAAATCAAGAAGCAGAACAACTCCTGCGGCAAGTCGTCACGGCAGAACCCCGAAGGTATGAAGTAGCCTACTCTCTTGGCCTGCTGCTCTCGGAGATGGGAAAATATGAAGAAGCTGCATTCTTTCTTGGCAAAGCGGCAGATGGTATGCCACACTCACGAGCCAGGTACAATCAGGGACTTGCCCTGCTGAAACTACAGCACTGGCAGGAGGGGGCGGAGATTCTTGAGCAAGCTGTAGTCCAGGAGCCAAGAGCGGAAGAATTTTTTATTACCCTCGTCAACGTATATCTGAATTTCGGGATGATCAATAAAGCCCAGGCACTGGCAGAAAAAATAGTACAAGAAGTGCCGGATCACGCCGCCGCCAAAGAACTTCTGCAGTCTATGGCCGAGCAAAAATTACCCAGCGCAAAATAGTAAAATCTAGTCCAAAGCAGGCAACAGGAAACAAAAAGTCGAGCCTTCTGTTTCATTCTGCTCGGCCCAGATTATGCCATGGTGGTCTTCGACTATTCGCTTACAAATAGACAATCCAAGACCAACCCCACCTGCCCTCCTGTTGTTCTTACTGCCTTGAACAAATTTTCCGAAGACCAGCTCCAGTTCATCTTTCTCAACGCCTATCCCCTGATCGATAACCATGACTTTCCAGGCAGATTGTCGACTGCCATACGCCTCAAGGTAATCTTTATCGAGAACAACCGCCACCTCTTTTCCAGGCGCTGTAAATTTCATGGCATTAGCCAGCAGATTGCGCATGACCTGAAAGAATTTTGTCCTGTCGTATCGTGCAGGTGCCGCGAAATCTGGAGCTTGAAAATTGAGTTTAATTTTTCTCTCATCCATTATGACGCGAAATTCGGCAACCACCTTTTCCAGATCTTTTACCAAATCGTACTCCCTGAAACTATAGTAGGCTCTGGCCGATTCCAGGGTACTCAAGTCAAGAATGTCACTCAGCAGATCCAGCAACTGATCGCCACTGTTGATGATCAGTTCAAAATACGATTCTAATTTTTCCGGAGTCGCGTTATGGACTCGTTTAATGCCCAACCTGGCAACACTTAAAATACTGTGCATGGGGGTTCTCAATTCATGGGACATGTTGGCCAGAAATTCCGATTTTGTCTCATTGGCAAGCTGTGCTGTGTGAAGGGCCTGCTTCATGATTGTCACATCTGTGCAAATGCCCGCAGTGGCATAAATACCACCACCATTCTCTTTTAACGGAAATTTATGAACCAGAAGATTTTTTTCCTTGCCACCAAAGGTAAAAGTTCCTTCGAGTTCTAGAGATTCGCCGGTTTCGACTATTTTCGAGTCACTAAAACTAAAAAATCGGCCGATATTTTCCGGAAACACCTGCAGATCATTCTTCCCCTTCAATTCTTTGAGCGTACGACAGCAGAGCTGTTCAAAAGGAGCGTTGACGGTCAGGTAACATCCATTTATATCCTTGCAATAAATGGGAAGCTCTACATTTCGCAATATTGCCTGCAGATACCCTTCACTTTTCGACAAAAAGCTTTTGGTTGTCTTGAGGACCTCCTCCATCTGTTTGCTGGCGGTAATATCACGTATGGTGACAAAAATAACTTGTTCTTCCTGCCAGCTTACCCGGCGAAGATTGACATGAACCATTAAAGGGTCTTCTTCACCTGGTCTTGTCACCTGACACTCGAATTCATCTTCTTCTCCAGCAACCACCTTTTTCCAGTGGTCCAAACCACTCATCTTGCTATCGGCCGGCAAGGTTAACCATTGCAGCGGCGAACTTTTCGCCAACTCCTCTCTGCCTCCTGAAAACATGTCTAACATTGCCTGATTAACATCCAGGACGCAGCCATCCACAGAGCAAACAATAATCGCATCATTGGTGAGATTGAAAAGCTCCAGAATCTTGAGCCTGCCTCTTTCCACCTCCAGCCTTGATTTTTTCTCCTTTTCAACCGCCTCTGCCAGACTACTATTCATATCTGACAATTTGTCCGCCTGCCTTTCAAAAAGATAGGCCGTAATCAGCGAATCCCAGAAATGGAAATTCCAGTGTTTGGTCTGAACTACCAGATAAAAGACAAAATAAATTATCGCTAGAATGGCCGGCAAAAGTTTAGCTTCTTGCATAAGCAGACCAACAACAATGGCCGGAACAAAGGAGAGCAGAAGGAAATTTACCGCAAGCGTCCGCCAGATACAGAAATTCATCATGGACCCCGCCCCAATACCCGCCGAAAGAACAAGAATAAGCAGGACAGGAAAACCCTCTAGATAGTTATAGAGGAAAATTGCCGTGGTTAGCCCCCAGACCGCTGCCATCGTCAGGCAGGCCCAGAAAAAAGTGTCTGTCCAACGGGCCAGTGAGTGGTCAGTATATTTTTTGATGCGGGTTATGGCCAAACGGCGGGCAACAGCGCTTGCCGACATGATAAATGCCAGGAAAATAGACCTATAGGGGGAGTGGAAGACATAACCAGAGGTAATAACCGCCATGGCAAAACAAAGGGGCACAATGATGGAACCAAGGGCCGACCTCTCCGCCAATTCACGTGCCGCCCTGAGGATGAGCACATGCATTTCCTCCGTCGACAATTCTATCGATCGAAGCGAGAGCGCCTTTGATAAATCTCTAAACTTCGTCATGTAGCCAATCCATTTTAGAACGTGGCAACGGACCAATCACGAATCGTAAAAAATGCCGACTCCGGCAAAACCTGGAAACCAATAATGATACGAGCAGAGATATATTTATCTTCTGTTATTTTGAGATATTTTTCAAGTACCTCTGGCCGGCCAGCAATATTTTTCATCTTTGCAGGATAAACACGACACCTTAATCAAACAATCCACAACCAGATATCGGCAGTCAGCTACTGTTAGGCATTATCGCCAGAATCATCACAATTACTTATACATACATAAACGTATTATGAACAGCATCATACATTTACATGGCTCAAAGCCTCGTCCAAAACACAAATTATATATTGAAATCACGGTATTTTTTTTATTATTTTTTCTACAGGGATGCTTATTCTGAACTTGACTGTACTCAGAGAAGCTCCTATTATAGGAGCGAATCGGCTTATACATAAGTCAAATCTTTTCTATCAATGGTGCGAACCAGGATATTATAAATGAAGGAGTAAGGAATGTTGGAACTGAAGAAAGGCGATGAGATTCTTGCAGTTGTTGGTGGCATCACCACCATTGCCGAAGCACGAAAGGTGTTTACCGATAATCTTGACGAGGTCAACAACAAGAAACTTACCAGGATAAAGAACGAAGAGGCACTGATCAAGATAGCCAATGCAATAAATATGTGCCGTCCGGACAGCGTCTTCGTTAACACAGGTTCACCGGATGATGTCCAATGGATTCGACAATACTCACTCAAGCAGGGTGAGGAAAAAGAGCTGGCCAAAGCCGGCCACACAATTCATTTTGACCTGCCGGAAGACCAGGCTCGTTTAGTCAACCAAACCTTTTATATCGTGAATGAAGGCGAAAAAATGAGCTCCCTGGCTAAAACGGTACCTCGTGGTGAGGCAACCGACTATGTCAAAAAGTTCATGCCGGGAATCATGACAGGAAAAACTCTGATTGTTGGTTTTTACAGCCGTGGACCGGTCGGTGCCGAGGCCGCTAACCCGGCTATAGAGATATCATCGTCCGGCTATGTTCTCCATTCTGCGGAAATATTATACCGAAACTGTTTTGCTGATTTTGATGCAGAAGCTGAACGAACCGGCTATTTTTTCACCAATGTACATGCCGAAGGCAATAACACCTCCGCTGATGTGCCAAATGCGCGGATCTTTATGGACAGAAGCTGGATGACCACTTATTCCACCTTCTGCACCTATGCCGGTAATACCCTCCTGCTGAAAAAAGGAAACCATCGATTCAGTGTGGACTATGCTACCTATTATAAGGTAGAGGAGCAACTTGCAGAGCATATGTTTATCACCGGCATGACAGGCCCCGGTGGACGAAAAACGTTTTTTGCCGGTGCAGCTCCATCCGGATGCGGCAAAACCACCACCGCTATGGTCGGAACCGACTTCATCGGCGATGATCTGGCGCAGTTCTGGATTGACAAAGACGGAGTGCTCCGGGCCATTAACCCGGAAAAGGGTATCTTCGGCATCGTTGAAGATGTAAACCGTGAGGGTGACCCCTATCTGATGGACTGTCTACGCGGCGATGGAACAGAAGTCATCTGGTCCAACGTCCTGGTGACCGATGGGGTGCCAAACTGGGTAGGAAACGGCGAGGAAGTGCCGGAGAAAGGTGTAAATTTCCAGGGAGAATGGTTCAAAGGCAAGACCGGACCAAACGGTGCGCCTGTACCAATGTCTCATAAAAATTCACGCTGCACTCTTCTTGCCTCTGCGATTGCCAACCACGCAACAGCATTATCAGAAGACCCGAAGGGTGTACCCGTCAAAGTGATCACTTACTCAGGCAGGGATTCCGATACCATGCCGCCGGTTTGGGTTGCGAAAAATGCCAACGAAGGCGTCGCCATCGGCGCATCAATAGTCTCGAAAGCCACGGCAACTGAAGTGGGCGCAACAGGTGTTAATAGACAACCCTGGGCAAATGCACCTTTCATTCCCGGTGCGCTCGCCGATTACATGGCCGCTCAATTCACTTTCTTCAACTCCAGCAAATTCTCCAAAGACACCCGACCAATTATGGCCGGTTTGAACTATTTTCTCACCCATGAAAACCGCGGTGGAACCGGCGGTAAACTCCTTGGCGAGAAAAAGGACGTTAAAGTCTGGCTCGGCTGGTTGGAACTGTTTGCCAATGGCGACGTCGAGGCAATTACTACGCCCATAGGCTATCTGCCCAAATACGAGGATCTTGTTCCATTGTTTAAGACCATTGGTAAAGAATATCCCAGATCTTTATACGATATGCAATTCGCTCTGTATGTTGACAAAATAGTTGACCGCTTAGAGCTCCAACGTGCGGCATACAGTAAGGAACCTGAAATACCGGAAATGCTTTTCGAAGTGTACCTGACTCAGAAAAAAGGTCTCCTTGAATTAAAAGAAAAATTTGGGGCCATTGTCACCATGGACAAACTTGTTTGATTTTCCCCTGCCCTATCCTGGCCACCTGGCCGGGATAGGGCTTCTTTTGCCCAAATAGTGGTAAACCCGCATGTGCCTCAGAAATCAAGGAGGCTGTTTTCAATCTTTGGTCAATTAAGATCGCCGTCACCGACACAGCGTAGAAATGATCTCTCCTTTGCAGCAATCCGCCGATTGTTTAATCGTCAGGCTTTCTGACCCGCAACTCCTCAATACCTATTCTCTGGTGCTCTCTTCGGTGGATATAACGCATCGCATCCAATATACGTCTGCCGACAATATTGAGATCTATGTCGCCGAAAGAGAGCAAGAAAGAGCGCTTTACGAACTCGCGGCATATGACAGTGAAAACCGAAACTGGCCAGAAAAAATTCCGCCAGATACGTTCATCCCGACCTTCCGGGCCATGAGTTCGGTGGTCATCGGCAGCCTGTTTTTTATTTACGGACTTTCCGGCGACTGGCACGTCAAATCGCTCTGGTTCCAAAAGGGGGCTGGAGACTCTGCCGCCATTATAAACAATTTAGAACTGTATCGGTTAATTACGCCGCTCACTCTCCATGCAGACATCGTTCATCTCATGGGAAACTGTATTCTTGGAGCTATCCTCTTACATTTCTTCCTTCATCTCACCGGTAATGGTATCGGCCTGTTCGCCATACTGGTCACGGCAACCCTGGCAAACCTCATTAATGTGCTGGTCCATGGCCCCGGACATCTATTTGTCGGCTTTTCCACCGCTATCTTTAGTATTATCGGCATGCTTTGTACTATCAGTTTTGCCTTGAAAACCAAGAGACTTACCCTTCATTTTTTCATGCCCCTGATGGCAGGCTTCGCCCTTCTTGCCTTTCTTGGTTCAAGTGGCGAAAGAATTGATCTCGGAGCACATCTTTTTGGCCTTTTATGCGGTCTCGTCTCCGGCAATTTCGTTCGTCTGCCAATCTTTATCCGCCTCCGCTCCTCCTTTCTTGCTCAAACCCTGTTGGGTGCTTTCTCTTTTATCATTATCATTGCCAGTTGGTTTATAGCTTTGAGGGTATGAGAATGGTGAAAAACTTGACGAATCCATTATAATTTCACGATTCAGATTGCAATCACCACCATGAATTATTACCCTTATGCATTTAGCGGAGCAATTTAAGAGATCCTCAAACACTAGGACCCTATTTTTGTTAGGTTCTATGGGAGGATATCATCCAGTTCTATTACCATCAGGAGATTTTCTATGTCCAATCAGGATCAACAACCTCCATGGGGAAAGAAGCATAAGCCTCAAACCCCTGAAGAGATTGTGGCAGCGCTGATTAACAAATTGCAGGATTTTTTTTCAGACAATAAGAAGCCACCTCCATCAGGGGACAGCCAGGGCCCTTCCCCCTCTCCATCCTCACCTTTTGCCAACATTGGCAAGCTGTTGGCAGTAGTACTTGTCATTATTGTTTTACAGGGTGTGTATTCGTCTTTTTTCAAAATAGCACCCAGTGAAGTTGGTGTTGTTCTTCGGCTTGGTAAATATTCTCGCACCACACCTCCCGGCCTCCATTTCAAAATTCCTTACATCGACCAGCTGTTTAAGGTTGATGTGGAAAATATCCGTAAGGAAGAATTTGGATTCAGGAACCGAACGCCTGGACAGACAACTTTCGACAAGCGTGGCTATGACAATGAATCGCTTATGCTCACCGCTGACAAAAATGTCATCAACGTTGCCTGGATTGTCCAATACAGAGTTGCCGACCCTTACACCTTCCTCTTTAAGGTAGCCAATGTACGTCAGGCAATCCGCGATAATTCCGAGAGTGTTACCAGACGAATCGTCGGTAATATGGATTTTGACTACGTGTTGAGTAATCGTGATCTTCTTGCTGCATCTGTAAAAGTTGAATTACAGGAACAACTCGATAAACTTTTTCCAAAAGGCTTAAGCGGCGTCAATATTGGCACCGTGCAGTTTCAGGATATTAACCCACCGGACCAGGTGAAGCCTGCATTTAATGAGGTGAACGAGGCTGACCAGGATATGAAACGACTGGTCAATGAGGCTCAGGAAACTTACAACCGGGTCATTCCCAAAGCATCTGGTGATGCCAAGAAAATTATTGAGGAAGCTTACGGATACCAGGCCGAGCGAGTCAACAACGCCAAAGGTGAAACTCAGCGATTTACCGATATTCTTAAGGAATATAAAAATGCCCCTGCTGTCACCCGTCAACGGATGTATCTGGAAACCATGAAAGAGATACTGCCTACCGTAGAATCCGTCTATGTCATTGACAAAGACCAGCAGGCACCAATTCCGCTCCTGAATATCACATCAGCAGCTGGCCTGCCGGTAACACAGCCTAAATAGACTGATACTACTTAAAGGAAATAGATATGAAACAAATAGCCCAATTCTTTCTTGCCGGTCTCGTTCTTCTGGCGATTGTTGTGGTGTATGACGGCTTCTTCATTCTAGAAGAAGGAACGCAGGTTGTCATCACTCAGTTCGGTGCCCCGGTCGGCGAACCTGTCACTGAGGCCGGCCTCCATTTCAAAATGCCTTTTGTCCAAAAGACCGAAGTTTTTGAAAAAAAGATCCTCATCTGGGATGGTGAGCCGAACCAGATTCCGACTAACGACAAAACCTACGTTTTTATAGACGTTACCGCCCGCTGGCGTATTGCAAACGCCCTCAAGTTCCTCCAGGCGGTCAACAATGAAGCAAGAGCGCAATCTCTGTTAAGTGATATTATTGACGGTACAGTCCGTGACATGGTCAATAAAAACAACTTGATAGAGATCATCAGAAGCTCGGACTGGTCCATTGACACCATGTCGGAAACTACCGCGGCGTCCACCATCGGTGTTAAGCCTAAAAATGGTCGCGATGGTATCTCCAACCAGATTCTGCAGATAGCCTCAAAGATCACCCCGCAGTATGGCATCGAACTGATTGATGTTATAATCAAAAGGGTCAACTACATTGATTCTGTTCGGCTTAAAGTATACGACAGGATGATCTCTGAACGAAAAAGGATTGCTGCGGAAAAACGATCAACAGGTGAAGGCCAAAAAGCTGAAATCCTCGGTACGGTTGAACGTAAGCTCAAGGAAATTATGTCCACCGCCAATCTGGAGGCCGTAACTCTTAAAGGAAAGGCTGATGCCGAAGCCACAAAAATTTACGGCGAGGCATATTCCCAGGATCCCGATTTCTACGCCTTTCAGAAAACCCTGGAAAGCTATTCGAAGATTATCGGCAACAATACCTCGCTGGTCCTTTCCTCCGACTCTGATTTGTACCGATATCTCAAGTCAGTTGATGGAAAAAAGCCCATTGAGTAAGTAAACTATCAGGTGGCCTGGTTATCATCCAGGCCACCGCTGGTTCCTGGAAAGGCCGGGGCGTGAATTTTCTGAAAAGGAATCCGCCCCTTGGCTTCAAGCAAGTCGTTAAATTTCTCTAACTGATCCTCGTCTTCAATAACATCTATTCCAAGCTGTTCAAAGCGACAGTTGCAATAGCTCAGTTGCCCTTCACACCAGGGACAGACCTCAACAGTACATCCCAGGAAATGATTTTCCCCTTCGGGAACCCCGCAGACCGGGCAGATTTCTTTATCCGCCGAAATATATTCCGCAAGTTCCTCTGCCGATGGGCATATTTTCAAAAACTCTTCCTGATTCTGAAAGCCGAAAAAGGACAGGACCTCCTGATCGACCTCTTCACAATATTCGCCCAGCAAAAGGACGTGCTCAGGAGACACAGCATAGAGATACGAAAAAGTAGCAGTTGTCACAACAAACAGATGAACTCCATGCCGGTCAATGAGTCTCGCTACCTTGACGACAGCCTCCTCACGCGCTTCAGGCAAGGCTGAATAGTATTCCCGGAGTAATCGTATAATCAGACCATTATCCCTGTGCCTGTCAACCAGTGCACTCGCTGTCTGTATTTCGTCCTCAGGCACAGAATACTGTATAAAGAGTTTGATTTCTTCGATTATTTGATGCGTTTTTATTTCAAGCGGCATGGTGATCCTTTACAGATAAATGTCTAACACTCTGGGCTATATTTTTGAAAAAAGATAACAATTTCCAAGATACTATAAAATTATCGATATGGTGTTTTGGTATCGACAAAGACGGCAATTTTAAGACCATTTGCTGAAAAGTCAAAACTATATTATAGTGTGTTCCTGAAGATCATTCCAACTACAAGTCGAAACTCTGTATTTCCAACAGAGTTTTTCATTTTTACTTTAGATAATCCTTTCCGGCACAATCCAGTCAGTCCTGCAAGCTGTGGCTTAAAAATGTCCAGCTCTGTGTAGTGAAATTTAATACACCCTAAAGTTGCCGGGGATATCATTAAACCCGAAGTGCGTGTTTCCGATCCGGGGTCACCGTTTCGCCTGCCATAAGGAACTACTATGTCACAAGAATTTGCAACACTGTCCATTGGAGATAAATCGTATCAACTCCCTATTATCGAAGGGACGCGAGGAGATAGGGCCATTGACATCCGTGGCCTGTTAAAGGAAACCGGATATATCACCCTCGATAGCGGCTACATGAATACCGGCGCCTGTACCTCATCCATTACATACCTTGATGGGGCGAAAGGGATTCTTGATTATCGCGGCTATGCTATCGAGGATCTGGCCAAGAACTGTAGTTTCACCGAAGTAGCGTATTTAATTCTGCATGGTGAGCTGCCTACCTTCGATGCCCTGGAACACTTCAAGCATGAAATGCGTCGATTTGCTTTGCTTCACGAAGATATGATCCATTTTTTCGATCATTTCCCGCCCAACGCTTCACCCATGTCGATCCTTTCGACCACTGTCAATTCTCTGCATAACTATTACCCGGAGATGGACAACGAAGACGATCCATACGGTGGCTACTCGGTCACGACGGCCCGCTTATTGGCCAAGACCAGAACCATTGCCGCTTTTTCATACAAGAAAAGTATTGGCCACCCTCTCGTCTATCCAAGTGCCCGTTTAAACTACTGTGAGAATTTTCTCAATATGATGTTTGACCGGCCAAACCTGCCCTATAAAATCAAACCGGAATTCGTCTCCGCCCTGAATAAACTGCTCATCCTGCACGCCGACCACGAGCAGAACTGCTCCACCTCGACAGTTCGACTGGTTGGCAGTGCCGGTGCCAACCTTTACGCTTCAATATCTGCCGGCATCAGCGCCCTCTGGGGACCTCTGCACGGAGGAGCCAATCAGGCTGTTATTGAAATGTTGGAGGCTATTCACAAGGATGGTAACAACTATCAGAAATATGTAGCCAAGGCAAAAGACAAAAACGACCCATTTCGTCTCACCGGCTTTGGTCACCGGGTGTATAAAACCTTTGACCCCAGAGCGACAATCATCAAAGAGGCCTGTAATGACATTATGAAGGAACTTGAGATTCAAGACCCATTGCTGGACATTGCCCAGGAGATGGAGGAGTACATCAAAGGCGATGAATATTTCATCAAGCGTAATCTCTATCCCAATGTTGATTTCTATAGTGGTATCATCTACCGGGCCATGGGCATTCCGACCAATATGTTCACCGTCATGTTTGCCCTTGGCCGACTGCCAGGCTGGATAGCCCAGTGGACAGAAATGAAGGAAGACCGTGAAAATGCCCGGATTGGCCGCCCTCGCCAGATCTACTCAGGCCATACTCGCAGAGCTTTCGTTCCCATGAAAGATCGACTAGAAGTGGGCAGTCAGTAATTCAAATGGGGACGGTGGTCTTTGACGCAAACAAAGGCTCCGTCCCCAGAAAAGCAAATAGTCGTCACTTATTGCCTGCAGTGCTCTTAACTATTTCGCAAGATTCCTACCTACTTGAAAGTTGACCGCAAGAGGAACGTCCAGTTTGAGGGCCCCTTCCATGGCCAATTTAATTATTGGCTTCGTTTGTTCCAGTTCCGACTCCGGCAGTTCGAAAACCAACTCATCGTGGATCTGCAAAAGCATTTTAGCCGACAAATTATTCTCTTTGATGACAGCTTCGCACTTTATCATTGCCAGTTTGATAATATCGGCGGCTGTGCCCTGAATGGGCGTATTGATTGCCATCCTTTCGGCAAATTCCCTTTGTGTCCTGTTCTTGGCAAGGATCTCCGGAAAACTTCTTCGCCGACCGAGAAGAGTCGTGACATAGCCGTTTTCACGCGCCTGTTCGACAATGTCGGTCATAAACGTCTGTACGCCGGTGTAGAGTCTGAAATATTTATCGATGAACCGCTGCGCCTCCTTTCGGCCTATGTCCAACTGACTGGAAAGACCAAAACTACTCATGCCATAAACAATTCCAAAATTGATACTCTTGGCCACCCGGCGCATCTCAGAGGTCACCAGCATTGGCGACACGCTAAATATTTCCGCTGCAGTTCTGGCATGAATATCTTCTCCGGTCCTAAAGGCCGACAGCAGCGCAGGGTCCTGGGAATAATGAGCCAGCACCCGTAAATCTATCTGGGAGTAATCCGCCGACAGAAAAACCAGTCCTTCACCCGGCACAAAGGCTTCACGGATACGGTTGCCATCTTCCGTCCGAATCGGAATATTCTGGAGATTTGGATCACTGCTGGAGAGACGGCCGGTGGCGGCCACTGCCTGATTAAATGACGAATGGATTCTGCCGGTTTTATCATCCTTCAGTTGCCCAAGCTTTTCGACATAGGTGGACATTAGTTTTGCAAGAGTCCGATATTGCAGAATAAAATCAGGGAGTCCATGCTTTTTAGCCAGTTTTTCCAGAACTTTCACATCGGTTGAAAAACCGGTTTTAATCTTTCTGCCATGGGGAAGCCCCTGTTCTTCAAAAAGAACCGTCCCCAGCTGGCGAGGGGAATTAATATTGAATTCATGGCCGGCCATGGCATAGATCTGTTCCTCCAAGACCAGAAGTTTTTTGGAAAATTCAAGCGACAAGACAGAAAGAACGGAGGTATCAATACAGATACCAGTTAACTCCATGTTGGCCAAGATGGTAACTATCGGCATTTCAACATTTTGAAACAGGTCCAGCACCCCCTTTTCTTTGAGCAGGGGCTCAAATTCCTGCCAGAGAAAAAGGGTGCTGTAAACATCTTCGCAGCTATAGATCCCGGCAGCATCGATATCGACATAGGCAAAACAGTCTTCCCGTTTATCCCCGGCAACCACCTCATCAAAAGAGGTCAGCTTCAGGCCACGGTTAAGGCAGAGGGTATCGAGCTTGAGCGATCGTCCGTCACTCTCTGTAAGGTAGGCTGCGATCATGGTATCGGCCAGCGCACCTCCCAGCTCAATCCCCCATTGCTGTTTAATGACCGTAAAATCGTATTTAAGGTTATGGCCGATTTTGGTTTGGGCTGTTGACTGTAATAAGGGTTGTAAGGCGGTAAACACCTCCTGGCCACTCAGCTGTCCTGGCGCCAGTTGACCTGCTTCATCGAGATGGCCAATGGGCACATACCATGCTCTCTCCAGATCGGCGCAGAGTGAAATCCCCACCAGTCTGGCATTTCTCGCATTGAGTGAAGTCGTTTCTGTATCGACCACAAGTATTTCTGCATTCTTCAGAGCTTCCACCAGCGCTGTCAATTGCTCTCGAGTCCTTACCGTTACAAAACCGTCAACCGGCACACCTGTTGACGTGTCGATATCTTTTAGCAGACTTGAGAATTCCAGCTCCTGGTAAATCTCGAGCAACTGCTCATCATTGCCTTGCGGCAACAAATATTTATCGAGTTCCTCGGGAATGGCAACATCGGACTTGAGATTAATTAATTCACGGGAAAGGTAGGCCAGAGCACGGTTTTCGATGATTTTTTCTTTCATCTTCGACTTTTTCAACTCATCAACGTGGGCATAGAGGCCATCTAAGGTGGTAAAGTCGCCAATGAGTTTTTCAGCCGTTTTCGGCCCGACCCCGGGCACTCCCGGAATATTATCGGCACTGTCACCGATGAGTGCGAAAAGGTCGAGCAGTTGATCGGGTCGAACGCCATATTTCTTTTGAACCGCCTCCTTATCCATGAACTTATCTTTCATCGGATCCCACATAACCACATCATCTGAGATCAACTGCAGGAGATCCTTGTCCCCGGAGACCACCACAACTCGGTGTCCCAGGGCAGTGAATCTTTTGGCGACAGAGGCGATAATATCGTCCGCCTCGACATCCTGCTCCTCCAGCAGAAGAAAGTTCGAGGCTTCCACAAACTTTTTTATAAACGGGATCTGAACGCTCAGGTCTTCGGGCATCGGCGGGCGATTGGCCTTGTACTGATCGTAGAGTTGATGACGGAAGACCGGCCCCCGGGTGTCAAAGGCCATGGCCAGATATTTTGGTTTTTTTTCCCGGATGAGTCGTTTGACCATATTAACAAAACCCAGAACCGCATGGGTCGGCATTCCCTTACTGTTTGAAAGCGGTGCTATGGCGTGGTAAGCCCGGTAGATGTATGCACTCCCGTCAATAATATAAATTTCTTCTTTCACTGCCTTCAACTCCGTATTTGCTTGATAAATCTCCGGTACAGACTCGGACCGAAGCATTAGTCGCTTAAAAATTCAATTCTGCTGGCGTCGTAAAAACCCTTCAGGTACGTAAAATCTTCAAGTATAGCGGGTTTTGCATTTTTTGTATTGAAGAATCGAATTTCCGTCTGAAACCTTGCGGCCTGAACAAAAAAAGCCCCGAACAATCAATGTCCGGGGCTTTTTTTATATGAACTCACCTAATCTACCTTGGCGCCCTCACCCAGGAGGCCTGTGGGCCCTTATCACCTAAGGTTTCACCAAAACTAACACGGTCACCTTCTGTTAAATCATCCATATTTAAATCTTTCAGAGCATTTTCGTGGAAATAAATATCTCTTTTATCAATAGAGGTAATAAATCCATATGATTCATGCGGAGAAAGCTTTCTAATCACCCCAATCCCATCGGTGGATGCCGCATGATTCGGTTGTTTATGGCTCTGCCTTTTCTTTCTCTGCATTTCTTTTAGCTGTAAGGTTAAGACATCAAAGGACTCTGTAAGTGCAGCACGTACAGTCTCAGCTTTTCTGGTGACAACAGCTGTATCATTTGGCACTGTCGCAACCAGCTTGATCTCAAACCCACCCTCTTTATAATGGGTAGTGGCTTCAATGCTGACACGTAAATGAAGAACATAATTTGGATAGAAGCGAATAAGTTTTTCCTGCTCCTCCTCAATCTTTGTTTGCCAACCTTTACGTAACTCAACATTTCGGGCTTCGATCTTCAGTTCCATATAGTTCCTCCAGCTTTGTTTCAAACAATGGCTTCACCATTGTTTTACTCAAGCATCACCGTAGATGCATCCCATGCAGATCACACCTCATCCAGATTGAGTTAATTTAAACAGCACCCTGGCTGAAGCTGACCTGCTCATGCTTACATTATATTGCCCTATCCCTGAGAATCAAGGGCACGTTTCGTTTTACCGACGCAATTCAGGCGGCTCTAACTTTAAAAAACCGAAAATTTTAGAAACATGGCCTTTCAGACGATTTCCTTGTATAATTATTGGCCATTATATCTGGCATCAAAAACTATAGGGAGTGATCTTTTGAGAAGCGGCAAAAACGGAGTTATCCTTCTTAATATGGGCGGCCCTGACAGCTTAGACAGTGTCCGGCCCTTTCTTTTTAATCTTTTTTCCGACCGCGAAATTATTAGACTTGGTCCAGCCTTCATGCAGAAGTTTCTGGCCTGGATAATATCCCGTCGACGAGCCCCCAAAAGCAGGGCCATCTATTCGAAAATCGGCGGCAGTTCTCCATTAAAAGAGATAAGTTTTCGTCAGGCCAAAGCCCTGCAGGATGCGCTTCGTGCTGATGGCGACTATCGCGTCACCGTCGCCATGCGCTACTGGCCGCCGTATGCCGATGAAGCGATAGAGGGAATGTTGCAGGCCGGCGTCAAGCATCTCACTGCTCTCACTTTATATCCACACTATTCAAAAGCCACAACCGGTTCATCACTGTCTCACCTGCAGCAAAGCCTTCAGCGATTGGCCCCTGATCTCCCCGTGACCTGCATCGCCTCCTGGCCAGCCCAAAACGATTATGTCACGGCTTTGGCGGAAAATATCGTCAAAGGATTAGAGGCATTCGAATCGCAACCGGTACAGATAGTTTACAGCGCCCACAGCCTGCCCCTATCCTTCATCGAGGATGGCGACCCTTACGTGGATCATATTAAACAAACTATTACAGCAATTGAAAAAATCACCGACCAGAGCGGCAGACTTTGCTTTCAGAGCAGGAGCGGTCCAGTTGAATGGCTTTCCCCCTCAACACCGGAGATGCTGGAAACTCTCGCGGCAGAAGGCTGTAAAAATATCCTGATGGTTCCGATAAGTTTTGTCTCAGACCACGTTGAGACCCTTTATGAAATAAATATCCTTTACCGGGAGCAGGCGGCCGGGCTCGGCATGTGCCTCCAACCATGCCCCTCCCTCAACACCAATCCCCGCTTCATCCAAGGTCTCAGGGCACTGGTATTGCAAAAAGAGAACTGCTAAAACTGTGTACTACATGGAGTTTTGGAACCGGCGCATCCGCACGTTCATAAGAAGTCCCAGACCGAGCATGGTGGTCATAAGTGAGGAGCCACCATAAGAAACAAGCGGTAAGGGAATGCCAACGACGGGTAAAAAACCCATAATCATGAACAGATTAATGACTGCCTGCCAGAAAATAAGCATCACCACACCGTACGCCAGCAACACACCGAAACGGTCCTTAGCATACATGGCCACATACAAACCCCAGAGCAGAAGCAAGAAATAGGTCCCTATAAAAATAACACTGCCGGCAAATCCCCACTCCTCAGCCCATACGGAAAAGGCAAAATCGGTGTGTCGTTCCGGCAGGAAATGCAGATGCCCCTGAGTGCCTTCCATATAGCCTTTGCCAAATCTTCCGCCACTGCCAACGGCTATCTTCGACTGGAGTATCTGATAACCGTGTCCCATCGGATCATTTTCTGGATTGAGAAAGGTCTGAATCCTCTGCTTTTGGTACGGTTTCAACAATTGTCCCCAGGCAAAAGCTCCAGCTCCAGCTGCCAGGCCGCCCAGAATTGCATAGGTGGACATCCGAAGCTTGACGAACACCGTCATCGAAACAAAAATAACACCAAGCATCAAGGCAGTGCCGAGATCCGGCTCAAGCAGAATAAGAAGAAATGGAATCCCGGTAAGCACCACCGGCACAAAGAGATCTTTGATAGTGTAGCCGTCATTGATCTCTTTTCTTGAATAATAGCTGGCCAAGGTTATGACGAGCATTAACTTGGCAGGTTCCGAGGGCTGAAGCTTAAAAAAACCGAGGTTAACCCAGCGCTGCGCCCCCCCGGCTTCATCGCCTGCCAAAAAGGCGATAAGCAACAGGAGAACAATCAAGCCATAGAAAAAATAGTTCCATGAATGCAGTTCTTGGTAATCAAAACTGATTACAAAAACAAAGGCCGCAAAGCCCATGAGAAAAAAATAGCCCTGTTTTATATACGGCGGCATACCGTAACCTTTCGGCGGAAACGAAGCGCTGTAAAGATTAAAAAATGCCATGATACATACCAAAAAGATAAGCAGCATCAACACCATATCGAAATGTTCAAACAACCGTCTATCTATTCGAAACATTATCCTGCACCATTCATTAAAACTTCGATAATCGACACTCCCCGGTCAACAGGAAGAAAGCCGGGCTACGTACCTTACCGATTACTCAACTTCTTTTTTGAGCCTATCACCAAAATACTGATTCAACACTGCCCTGGCAATGGGACCGGCACCCGAACCACCATGCAAGCCATGCTCAACGAGAACAGTTACTGCAATTTCTGGATCTTCCGCCGGGGCGTAGCAGGTAAACCAGGCATGATCCCGGTATTTATAAGGAATATCCTCATCTTTGAGGTTGCGATATTGCGCAATTTTGACCACCTGGGCCGTCCCTGTTTTTCCGGCGATTGTCAAGCCGTCAATGGCGACAGATCGGGCAGTACCATGTTTCCCCTGAACAACCTCCTCCATCCCCTGTTTTATGGCCTTGAAATACCGGTTGAATCCTTTTATTTCATGGACAAGTTCAGGAGTGAAACTCTCAACAATATTCCCTTCCGGATCAACGACTTTTTCGACGAGCTGAGGCCGAAATAATTTTCCACCATTGGCAAGTGTCGCTGTCATTACGCACAACTGCAGAGGGGTGACAAGGTTGAATCCCTGGCCGATAGCAACCGACAGAGTCTCACCCTCCTGCCACTTCGCTTTGCGATATTTTTCTTTCCATTCTTTTGTTGGGGCAAGACCAGATTTTTCATAATCCATCTCGATACCGGTTTTATGCCCCAAACCCAGTTGATTTGCGTACTCGGCCAACCTGTCAACGCCTACGCGCTGACCCACCTGATAGAAGTAGACATCACAGGACTCTGAAATGGCCTTGAATAGATTCACCGGTCCATGCCCTGAGTGCTTCCAGCATCTATAGGTCCTGTTACCAAAAGAATAGTGACCGGGACAGTAAAAGACCGTCTCTTCATCAATTACTCCTGTGGCCAGACCTGCCAGAGCTGTTACCATTTTATAAGTTGAGCCAGGAGGATAGGTAGCCTGAACCACTTTATTTATGAGTGGATGCTTAGGATTGTCAAGCAACTCTTGCCATTTCTTTGTGGAAATCCCACCAACAAAGTCGTTGATATGAATGGTCGGAGCAGAAGCCGCAACAAGCAGTCTGCCGGTTTTTACCTCCATTGCCACAACGGCACCCGACTTTTCTCCAGCCAACATATAGTTTTCGGCTATCTGCTGAAGATCCACATCCAGAGTGAGATGTATTTCTCTTCCGGGAAGCGGCTCCACTGCTTTCAGCATTTGTTGCTCAAATCCTTTGGCATTTACCTCGGAATAACTATGTCCTTTTTCGCCTCGCAGATCTTCCTCCCGGATTTTTTCAAGGCCTTTTTTGCCAACGATGTCACCACCGCTGTAAATGTCACGATCAGATGCTTCCAACTCTTTTTTGGAAATGGAACCGAGATAGCCAAGGACATTGGCGGCAAGGTCTTCGTAGTGGTAAACCCGAACAGGCTGCACCTCAGTTCGAATCCCGGAAAACTCATGATTGTGATTTTCCAGGTAGGCGAGAGTTTGCCAATCAATATCTTCTTTCAACACCACCGGCACATACCTCGGGGTATCGGCTGCTTCTCTAATTTTCGCCCACAGGTCTGAAACATCCATATTTAGAACTGGTGCCAGCCGTTTCAAAACATCACCAAGGTCGTGGGAGTCTTCCTGGATCAGGGCAACATTAAAGGAGGGCCTGTTGGTGACAATTTCTTTATTATTACGATCGAGGATATGTCCTCTAGGTGGAGCCAGCGTTCTGATCCTGACTCGGTTGTCGTAGGCTCTGGTCTCATATTCCTCACCATTACTAATTTGCAGGACCCAAAGCCTCAGCACAATGATAAACAAGAAAAAAAGCACCACACCAGCAACTAACAACAACCTTCGCTTGATGAAATCAAGAGCCCCTTCATCGCGCTCTGCAATATTGGTAATATCTTTAAATGAAAAATTTAAACTCATTCTACCCTTTTATGGTTACTTCGGCGTGCGAGGGCGACGACGGAGAGGTTTTGCGCGTAAACGACGATTCAACAGAAACTCATACAAACGACTAAACAGGAGAAAGAGGGGAATGGACGCAAGCACCAATAAAGCCGTTCTCTGTAGCATAAGTCCCCACGACCATTCCGGCAGGTCTTCTGGTAAGATAAGAGAATTGAAAAAATAGAGAAACATCTGTACCAGAAAATAACTGAGGCCAACAAGGGGAATCTGATACGTGGATTCTTTGATTGGGCTCTTGTTGGTGAGGAGTTTTAGTCCAGTGAAGGTCAGAAGACACATCAGAGGATAAAGTCCGAGATGGATGCCGATAACCACATCCATTGTCCAAGCCAGGGTGAACACCAAAACAATGCCGGGTATCCAAGCAAAACGGTAGGCGACGAAGGCTACGAAAATAAAGACAAAATCTGGTCTGCCAAGCCACATCGGCAGCGACTGCAACAAGGTTGTCTGGACAACAATCAATGCAATACCAAGCACCCAGAATGAAAAAAACAGCATTACCCGCTACTCCCTCCTGGTCGAAAGGTTCGTTGATTCGAGTATTTTTCGACGATCCGTCGGATCAATAAAGACAAACTCCAGCTTTTGAAAATCGACATAGGGTTTCACTTCGATATCCTGAAACATTCCCCGCATTTTTTTATGTATCTTCGATACCCTGCCAAGAGGGATTCCGGCGGGGAAAACACCACCGATACCTGCCGTAACGATTTCGTCACCTTCAGCGACATCGACATTTTTCAGGACATAGTGCAGAATATATCCCCGTTCGCCAGCACCTTTTAAGATACCCCGAACTCGGTTTTTCTGAATCATAGCGTCGATGGCACTGCTTGGGGCATTGGCAAGCAAGACTTTCGAATAATGCTCAGCGGTGTGAATGACCTGCCCGACAACTCCGCTGGGAGCAAGAACAATCATCCCCTCCAGCACATCGTCTTTTCGACCACGATCAACGACAATGGTCTGATATCTATAGGCAGGCTCCTTGCCCACGACCCGAGCGGCTAGTGGCTGAAAGCTTAATTTATCTTTGAAGCCCAGCAATTCTTCAAGATAAAGATTAGTGTTATACGCCTCTCTATATTCACCCAACTCTGTCAGATATTTATCAACAAGAGCTTGTAACCGCTTATTATCCGCCCGAACATTCCACAAGGCTATGTAGTCGTCTTTAAAAGTGGTGACCGCGGCAACCGTGCGTGTAACCGCACTCTGCAGGGGGCCAATAAAATCGAGGGTAAGTTGATGAGGCGTACCGAACCTACCGGCAAGCATTGAGGCAAACAACAACAAGCCAACGACGAGCAATATCGCTATGAGAAGCAGTCCCCTGATGGTTGCAAAGATGGAACGCCCCTGGGTATCTTTGTTTTTTTTTCGCACAAATGTAACTAGTTAGGTAAATGCAAGAAACCTCAAAACATCAGAAAAACTCATTAATCAGAATACCACACGACATACCGCCACAATCCACCCGGCACAAATGCCATTGCCGACGAACAGTAACGCCCCCCGTTCAAAGGGAGGCTTTTCATTCGCCCTTTGTGGCGAGAGAAGATTAATCGATCGTCACCTCACGAAGAATATCCAGGTTATCAAGCGCTTTTCCAGAACCAAGAACAACAGAAGAGAGAGGATCTTCGGCAACAATTATGGGCATGCCCGTAGCTTCGCGCAAACATTTGTCGAGATTTTTCAACAACGCCCCACCACCAGTAAGAACGATGCCATTATCGACAATATCTGCCGCCAGTTCGGGTGGGGTTACCTCCAGTGCAACCCGTACCGCCTCAACAATTATATCGACCTGCTCGGCGATGGCGGATTGAATTTCATCGGCAGATATCTGCAGGGTCTTCGGCACACCTGAAACAAGGTCACGCCCCTTGATATCCATTGTTTCATACGGTTCTTCCGGCATGACATTGCCGATGGTTGTTTTGATCAGTTCGGCCGTACGTTCGCCGATCGCTAAATTGTGTTTGCGTTTGATATATTGCAGGATGGATTCGTCCATCTTGTCACCTGCAACCCTGACGGATTTGGCATAAACAATTCCGGAGAGTGAGATGACAGCGACCTCTGTGGTACCACCACCAATGTCAATTATCATATTGGCAGTGGGCTCGGTAATTGGTAGACCGGCACCTATTGCCGCAGCCATCGGCTCCTCAATGAGGTAAACCTCCCGGGCCCCTGCCGATTCGGCAGATTCCTTTACTGCGCGCTTTTCCACCTGAGTAATTCCCGATGGAACAGAAATTATAATACGGGGATGTACCAAGGTTCTTCTGTTATGAACCTTGTTAATAAAATATCTGAGCATTGCCTCGGTTACTTCAAAATCGGCTATGACACCGTCCTTGATGGGCCGTATGGCAGTTATATTCCCCGGAGTTTTTCCGAGCATCATTTTGGCTTCATGGCCAACAGCCAGTACTTTATTCATTCGACCATCTTGACGAACAGCAACCACGGACGGCTCCCGTAGCACAATACCCTTGCCCTTAACATACAGGACTGTATTTGCCGTTCCCAGATCTATGGCGAGATCATTTGACAGCCAGCCGAACAGAAAATTAAATGGTGAATACATGCTTTCTTCCTTGCGATAGAAGGTAACCTTGTCGGACCCTTAAATAATATCAGCTCACAGCTGGAATCAGGAGCGGAACTCCCAGTCAAAATCATTTGATTTGGTGAAAACAAAAGAACTACTTACGAAACTATGGAACATAACAAACCTGATTTTCATTAGCAACAAATATGGCATATTGAGAAAAAGAATGTACTGTTTTTTATTGACACGAAAATCAAACCCTGTTAATGATACTCCGACTTTACGAGCAAGCAGATTCACTTATTCGTAGGGGGCTATAGCTCAGCTGGGAGAGCGCTTGACTGGCAGTCAAGAGGTCATCGGTTCGATCCCGATTAGCTCCACCAAAAATATTAGGCACTTACAGTCATGCGACTGTAAGTGCCTTTCTTATTTTGCAAACATTTTGCAAACTTTTGCCCCCTGAAGTTGTGTGATGCACTGGGATATCTAGGGAATTGAATTCACACAACATTTACTACATTAACACATCCCCGTCACCTCGCTATCAATACAACGCCCCCACCCTATTTCCGATTGTAATAGTACCAGCAAATAGCACCCGCAAGCCACCCATAACAGGTTCATTTCCTGTGCACAGAAAACAGCTAAAAATGATCTTAAAATTACTCTTGTCGCCGCGCAAAATCCTGTACAGACAACCATATTTTCATTCAAACATAAACATAGAACATACTGTCCCACTTCAAAGACAGGTAGTTGCCATCTTCGGCAGAATAGGTATTCGATCTTTAACAAAAAAAACAGCTCAGTGAAGACACTCTTCTCTATGCAATGTATCGAATGGGTTGCCATGGTCTGGCAGCTGAACATTGATTCCAGGCGGCTTTTCTACCATTTCCAACGAACGCGGTTACACTCCCGATGCAATAAAAAAAGCAGCTGACCCATAGAAATTAAAATCAGATCTGAGGAGCATATAATCGAAGTGACTATCTACCAGGACGAAAAGAAATGATGCAGTGGAGGGCTGACTACTTGGATCCGCAAAAAAACTCCCAGTCGCTGACACTGGACTCTCCATACATATGTCCATTAATTGAAGAAATCTGTACGTCATCAATATTGTCTGGAACATCTCAACTGGTGCTTAACAAGGTAAGCTAATACTTTCCAACAGGCGCGAGGTAGATAGTAAATTGTTCTTTTCCATCTACTTGGATCAACTCGTCCATTGCTTCCTGGTCATATGCTGCTATGGCACAGGTTCCTGCATGAATCACCTCGCAGGCCAAATAGAGATTTTGGCAAACATGGCCCGCGTCGAGAAGGATGACCCGGTGTGCTGCCTGAAGATATCGCCACTCCATTCGATAAGGCACAGTTGTCCAGACAAAAACAACAGCGCCATTTGCAACAAATCCCTGCCCCAATGCAGCCCGGGAGAGTCTACTTTTACACTGATTGTCAGCAGCATACATTAACACAAGTTCATTGGAGAGCGGGAGATAGCGATAGAGACCCGGAGAAATCTTTTCTACTCTGTGAATGAACAGGTACGTCTCGAAGCTATGTCTGGCACCTGCCGAAGGTACTGTACGGAAATGAGGAGGTTCTTTCCCTGGGCTTCGTTGTCCCTGTGTTGCCCAGAGAAGAAATGCCAATTCTTCAACTTTCAGGTATTCGTCATTATAGTTTCGCCTGCTTCGTCGATTACCAATTGCGTCCACCAGATTTGTTTCTTTTATAACAGTCCCCCAGGACTTTCTGTCAGGCAGACTGATACGTGGCAGCTGTTTATCAACTTGTTCCTCCATTGGTGGAACGGGTACCCCGCTGCTCTGGTCGCTCGCACGAAAATCGATTGTTTTTCGGACACTATCTTTTAAGAAATGACGTTGAAGTTTGATATCCTCCACAGAGTAACCCCTTGCAATTTTATAGAAATTGGTCCTTCTGAACTCTTAAAAGCTTTCTCCAAACATAATCACAGTGCTTTATCGATCTTTGACATGATATTTCAAAGTGTTGCCAAGCCAGAGACTGTTAGTTTTGGATGAATATTTTTACAAAACATTACAGGTAATTTTGTGCTTTAGATGAAAAAATGTAAAAAATAAATGATCTCATGCAAGAGATGCTTGCTTAGAATCATGAGCCAGAAATCATTCTTGATTCAATCCCAGATAGGCTTTTATCAGAGCCGGATCATTGCTGGCCTCCTCAGAGGTACCCTGCCATACATTACGCCCCGACTCAAGAACACAGATACGGTCTGCAACTTCCAGAGCTCTGGAGGTGTTTTGTTCAACTAGCAGAATGGTCACACCCTCTTTCTGTAAAGAGGTGATGGCCTGATAGCAGAGGTCAATAACTTTGGGCATGAGGCCAAGCGAGAGTTCATCAATAATCAACAAGTCAGGCTCGGCCATGAGCGCACGACCAATAGCAAGCATTTGCTGCTCCCCTCCAGAAAGCAAAGAAGCCTGTTGATTAATACGTTCTTTGAGTCTTGGAAATAATTCCAGAACTTTGTCGCGATTACTGGAAAGGCGGTTTTTGGGCAGGGAGTAGCAGCCCATGGCCAAATTGTCGTTGACACTCATGTCTGAGAAGAGTCGGCGTCCCTCTGGTGCAATGGCAATTCCCAGTTGTACCCGCTTTGTAATCGGAACCCTTGTGATATCATCACCTTTGAAGACAATTCTACCTGACTTTACTTCCACATGACCGGCAATGGACATGATAGTGGAACTCTTGCCGGCGCCGTTAGCGCCGATAAGCGCAAAAACTTCGCCCTTCGGAATATGAATTGAAAGTTCCTCGATCACAGTAAGATTACCATAACCGCAACTCATCTTCTCAAGCCGCAGCATGATTCCCCTCCCCCAGATAAGCCTGTCGCACAACGGGATCATTCATAACCTCATGCGGCACGCCCTCTCCAATTTTAGTGCCGTTGTCGATAACAACCAGCCTGTTACAGATACGAATAACCTCACTGAGATTGTGTTCGATAAGTAGAATCGACTGCCCCATCTGATTGAGCTCAACCAGCTTGTCAGCGAGTTGCCTCGCTTCAAGTTGATTGAGTCCAGCCAGAGGCTCATCTAGAAGCAGGATCTTCGGGTTCAGGGCAAGAGCTCTTGCAACTTCCAACCGCTTAAGGTATCCCAATGGAAGATTCGCTGGCATTTCCCCGGCAACGTCCTCAATTCCCAGGAGTTGTAAAATTTTGAATGCCTCATGCTCTTCTTTTTTTCGTGAGTATCTAAAAATACTCTTCATTGGATTTTTCGTCTTACCATAGCCGGCCACAAGGGTCACATTATCAAGAACACTCATGCAGCGAAAAGGATGCACAATCTGTTGAGACAGACCTATTCCTGCGCGAATTCGCTGATGAGGAGCTTTCTTGCCCAGAGGCATGTTTTCTAAAAGAACAGTACCTTGAAGCGGGGTTACAACGCCTGTGATCACCCGCATCAAGGTGGTTTTACCGGCACCATTAGGGCCGATAAGCCCCATAATCTCACCACCTTTTACCTCAAAACCAACATCATTGACCGCAGTAACACCGCCGAAGACAACGGTGATGTCATCAACTCGAAGCATTCGATTTACTTTCCCTTAAATGAGTGTACATTCTCGTAAATAAACCACTCAGTCCATCTGGACTAAAAAGCATTATCGCACAAAGCAGGCCCCCATAGACCAGTAGCTTATATTGATCAATAAATTGAAACCACATGGGAAAAATGCTCAGCAGAGTCGCAGCAATGGTCACACCCCATACAGATCCGGCACCGCCAATCACCACCATCGACAAAATGGTTACGGACTCAACAAAACCGAAACTATCCGGATCAATAAATTTAACATTGTGGGCGTACAAAGCTCCGGTAAGTCCTGCAAAAGCAGTTCCGATCGCAAAAGCGATCAGTTTATAACTCGAAACATTGATACCCACTAAGTTCGCAGTATCTTCATCGTCTGCCACGGCATCGAAGGTGAATCCCATCCATGAACGTTTCAAATATACGCTGAACAGCGCAAGGCCCAAAGCCAGCAGAAGCACCAGCCCCATATACCCAACCTTTCCCAGTCCGGAGTCAGGGATCATGGCAATACCCATTTCTCCACCAAGAAAATCTTGTTTTCTCACTGCTCCCAGAAATAGAAATCCAACACCCATAGTGGTTATGGCCAGAAAGTCATGCCGAACCCTCAGGCTTGAAAAACCAACCAGAATACCGAGCATACCAGAAAAAAACATTGCGGCGAGCACGGCAACTCCAAAAGGCACGCCAGATTTCGTGAGCATGGCAGAGGTATAGGCGCCTACCCCAAGAAAAGCAGCATGTCCAAGGCTGATCTGACCACAAAATCCGACAATAATGTTCAGACTCAGAGCACCAATAATGCTAATCCCCATGATTGTGAGTAAACTGATCTCATATTCCATACGTTACCCCTTGGCAAACAGTCCCGTCGGTTTCACCATCAGCACCAGAATGAGAAAGGCAAAGGCAATGGAATCGCGATCAAGATAATCACCAAGATAAATGGTGCCAAAAGTCTCGGCTAAACCAATGATCAGTGCGGCAATAAGGGTACCGCGGACATTACCGAGACCGCCCAGGACGATGATAGCAAGAGCTTTGTAACTGGGAACACTCCCCATGGTCGGTTCCACAAAGTTATTCATTAGAGCAACCATTGATCCGGCACCAGCGGCCATGGCTGAACCGATGAAAAAGTTAAGGTATCTCACTTTGGTTACATCCACCCCAAAACTCTGCGACATCCCCGGATCAGTTACGGTGGCTCGCCAGGCAATACTTATACGGGTATATCTGGTAAAAAGAGTCAGTGCGGTGATCAGCACAGCAGCCAGAACCATGGCACCAAGTTCACACTGTCGGAGATAAGTACCGCCAAAAGTGAAAGATTCTTGCAATGGTGCCGCCACGAAGCTAATTCCATATGGCCCGAAAATAATACGATAAATTTCTTCCATTGCAATGAACAAACCAATGGAAGCAATCAAGGCAACAAAGGGTGGCTTATCAAGGATCGGTTGATAGATCAGGCGGTATATCACCATACCCACCATGCCAACTCCAACCATGGAAAACGCCAAGCCAAGGCTAAAGCTTCC
Source organism: uncultured Desulforhopalus sp. (assembly GCA_963677465.1). GTDB lineage: Bacteria > Desulfobacterota > Desulfobulbia > Desulfobulbales > Desulfocapsaceae > Desulforhopalus_A. The sequence continues at coordinate 3,903,131 of OY781976.1, forward strand.
GGTAGCATTAGTTACAAGTACTGCAACATAGCCGCCCAGAGTATAAAGACCTGCATGGGCTACATGTAGGATTCTCAGTAGCCCATAAACCAGCGTCAAACCAATGGCAATCAAGGCGTAGATACCACCCTGAAGAAGCCCCTGCATAAAAAGATCAATAAACAGCATTGTCAGTCACAGCCAGTGTATTATACAACAAAAAATTTTCATGTATGCAGGATGCAACAAAATGATCCGGCATACCACTGTGCTTTATTTCTCTGGAGGTGCAAGAAGTTTAGCATCACTTATGATTGCAAAAGTTCTAAACTGTCCATCTTTTACGATCTGCACCTGAACATCCTTAATAATCTCTCCAAGACTATTAAAAGAGATTGTTCCAGTTGAGGCGACCAGGTTGGTTTTTGCTATAGCATCCCTGACAGCAGCTTTGTCTGTACTCCCGGCACGCTTGATGGCATCAGCCGCCACTTTGACAGCAGTATGACCTGAAGCGGCGACCATATCGGTCTTATGATTAAACATCTTCTCATACTGCTCGATAAAGTCTTTGGTTTCCTCAGATTTTGAATCCCTGTCAAGAGAGGTAGTAATAATGACACCTTCTGCAGCATCTCCAGCGATATCAATGAAGGTTTGAGTGTCAAATCCTTCCTGTCCAATAATGGTGGCTGCAACACCGGCAGCACGGAGTTGAGTGATAAGTGGTCCAGCAGTAAAATAGTAACCAGTTGCATAAATAACATCAGGATTATCTGCTTTGACCTTGGCAACAATGGGACCGAACTGACGATCTTTCATGCCGTAGGTATACTCATTGACAATGTCGACGCCAAAGTCTTTTGCTTTCTCTTTGAATCCAGCTGCCAATGACTCGCCGAAATCATTATTCAAGGTAATGAGAACTACTCGTTTCTTTTTCAAGATCTCACCGACCAACTTTGCACCGGCTCTACCTTGGACCTCTCCGACAAAAGATGTTCGAAAAATGTAATCACCCGCACGCGTGATATCAGGATGAATGCCATAGGCGGAAATATAGGGCACCTTTGCTGCCTGGTAGACACCGGCGGCAGCTCTTGTAGCTCCTGAATAGCTGCATGAAATACCCACATCAACCTTGTCTTTTTCAATAAGCTTGGTGGCGATGGCCACAGATTCCTTTGGGCTCGCCTGGTCATCGTAAACAATAAGCTCCAACTGTTTCCCATCGATGCCTCCTGCTTTATTTATCTGTGAGACCGCAAGTTTTGCACCGTTCAACGCGGATTCACCGTCAGAAGCAGCAAAACCAGTAAGAGGAACATTGACCCCTAATTTAATGGACTCGTTTGCCGTTGCATTCATAGTAAATGTTGCGGTCAGCACCATAAGAAAAAAGCATCTGAACATCAATTTAACACCCATTGTTTCACCTCAATTTACAAAGGTTAATTAAACGAAAATCATCTTGGCACAGATGATCACACATGAACTAACACCGATATTATAGAATTTAAGTTATATGTACAAATTGGCAATGTTGTCAATACTTTGCTTAGTCACTATTAAGGTAAACAGATAGAACCCCTTTAGCGAGCAGTCCGGCTTCAAACGACAGAATTGAGGAACAACTATTAACCTAATTCTCTATACTTAACAAATACAACAACATAGACAACACTGAATTACAGACCATATATCTGCTCTAAATTAATGCATCAATATGGTCAAAGCTATTTGAGAGATCTTGATGTTAATCGCTGTCCATATTTAATATAGATATGTGGACTTTTGAAATCGAGGATAAGATAGGATTTTAACTTTCATATGTCTGTCAACCGAGTCGCACATCCTAAGCGATTGTCCTAAACTTTCTTTTAAAGACTACTAGACTATCTTTAAAAGGAGGTACACCGTGAAAGTATCATCTGCTATCAGTTTTTGCCTGCAGTACCATAAAATTAATTCAAGGCCCAATACGATTAAGAATTACGAGTTTCTTCTTGGGAAATTTGGAGACATTTACTTAGAGAGGAAACTGGAGTCGATAACAACAGAAGAAATTATCTCCTTTTTGGCTGATTTGTCTGAGGGCAGGAAGCAAAATACTAAGCGCAGCAGATACACAACCCTGTCAGCGTTTTTTAACCTGATTATCAATGCCCTTATCCCTGAGATGCGGAATCCTTGTCTGTCAACTGCTGCCAAGAATCTTTTCAACAAACCCAAGATTTGCCAATGGGCAATTTTTGATAAAGATACAATAGATGAGGCTATTTTCAGAACAATTAATGTTCGTAATAGGATCATGCTTGAGCTCATGGCACGAGGCGGGATGAGAATAAGTGAGGTTCTTGGTCTTCGGCCTTCAGATATTGACGATCAGAAACTTCTATTGCATGCCCCGAAGAGTGGAAGAGAACGAGAAATTGTGTTTATCCCCAGAAAAATTAGCCGGCGTCTCTTGGATTATGTTATTGCCAAGGATATACCTTCAGATAAAAGGATTTTCCCAATAACTTATGCTGGAGCGAGGAAGGTTGTTAAGAAAGTTGGAAGGCAGGTGGGAATCAAACTCCGACCTCATGACCTTCGACGGCATGCTGCAACGTATGCCTCCAGATCCGGTGTTCCTATTGAAATTATAAGCAAAATAATACTGAGACACGCTGATCTTACCACAACCCAACGTTATCTTGGTAAAGTTTCAGACTCCGAGGCTATTCGATGGGTAGAAAATCTGTATGGCAGATAAATGTCTTGCTTGATTAGAGGTATATGAACTGCGTTTTGAAATCAGAGAATCACAGTAGAGAGGTGGTCCATCTTTTAGGACCACTTCTCTAGTAGTGTAAACCTCAGCGGAAGGACAATTTCCATGAGGTTTACCTGTCAACCTCAACTCAACGCCCGACCAGAAAGTAGCATCAATTATCCGATGCTTGAAGGATGGAGCAATTATCTCGGCTGATAATCTGGAAGCATCTTGGATTTTAAAATGTTGATTTCTTGTCAGGATGTTTGGGTTTCTCTCAAGGCCAAAAGCACCCGCTTGTGTCGTTAGGCTTTTTGGCCATCTAACTGGTTAAACTTACAGGGAGTTTGACTCGCTTGCTCATTGGTTCAATTTGAGATTTTCTTTGGAAATCTACAATCGACGGTTACTCCTTTTCTCAACAATTCTATTGAAATAGGCAGTTCCAGCTTCTCAGGAACAAGGTTAACCCACCATGGGGTCTCTCGCGCCGAGAATTGCCAGTCCAAATCTTGTAAGATTGAACTCATGTCTGCGTCGACTGTCGGCCCCTCTTTGAACGTTATCCTCACTCAGCAGGTTTTCCGTCTAAGAAATTGTCTTATTTTTCCTGAGCCACTTCTGGTTAAAGTGTAGAAAGAGACGAGAACCGAGTAACGGTTCCTCTTGGTCTGTTTATTGTCTTTGGTCGGCGAAAGCAGAAATTGGCTTATAATTCAGCTTAGAAACGTGGTTCCTCCCATAGTTTTCTCACTTTCTTTTTCCTTTTCGACCAAACTTAGAATACATTAGCAACACGAACACAAATTGAACGTATGTCATTTTGAAAAATGATTCCCTTCCCCTCCTCTGAACATAGTGCCAGAATTGAGATGCTTTAAGAGGGACGTTCATACTGTTTCCTTGTTTAGTTCAGAAGAATGTTAAATCTGCAACCATTTCTTATTTAGATTTCGTAGAATTACAATCATGATAACACACGCTAGAATATTTCATATTTTCTTACTCCTCATACTGTTCGTAGTGTCCATGCCAGCTCAGGCAGAGGAACGAGGACCCAAAGGCGCAATAAAGGTTGGCATTTTCCCTTTTGAGCCTTTCAATTTTATAGACACGAATGGCGCTGCTCAAGGAGTTAATGCAGACTTGCTTAGGGAAATAGTTAAGGGCGAGAAATGGAGAGTGGAGTTTATATCGGGTAGTTGGGCTCAATGTTTAGAACGTCTTCAAAAAGAAGAAATCGACTTGATGGTCTCGGTTGCTTACTCACCTGATCGTGCTGAGATCATGGACTACTCCTATGAATCAGTGGTTGAACTTTGGGGACAGATTTTTGTTCGGCCAGAAGGTAAATCCTACAATATTAACGATCTCTCAGGCCGTAAAGTTGCTGTAATGAGCAAGGACATTAGTGGCAGCAATTTTATTCAAACAGCGAAAAAATTCGGCGTTCATTGCGAAATTAGAGAATATACAACCCATGCTGATGTTTTTGCAGCAGTACAAAAAAAAGAAGTAGACGCAGGTGTGGCTCCCCAACACTTCGGTTTACGCCATGCAAAAGCATATTCTTTAGTGGGCAGCACAATTTTATTCAGCCCCTTCTCCATATATTTTGCCAGCAAGAAAGGTACTCAGCACGAGCTCTTAAGTCATATCGATGCCCATTTGTCCAAATGGAAAAGCGACAAGGAGTCGTTCTACTATGAGAGCCTCAACCACTGGCTGGGCAACCTAGGTCCTGGTCGACATATCCCTGTATGGCTTATCTACAGCCTTGTTGTCGCTATTTCAACGGTTTTACTCTTTTCCGGGTTTATCCTGCTTTTAAAGAAAACTGTAAGACGAAAAACTGAGGCGTTGCGAGAAAGTGAGACGAGGTATCGCGAGCTGGTTGAAAATGCCAACAGTATTATCCTGCGCATTGATAGTGAAGGTCGGATAGTGTTTTTAAATGAGTACGCTCAAAGCTTTTTTGGGTTTGATACACTTGAGATAATCGGCAAAAGTGTAATTGGGACAGTTATGACAGAGAGAGATTCGGCCCGTGTCGATCTGCATACAATGATAAAAGATATTGGAACACGGCCCCAAATCGAAATAACCACTGAAAATGAAACTATACTAAAGGATGGATCGCGGGTGTGGATTTCTTGGACTAACAGGCCATTTTATAACGAATCCAACGAAATCACAGGAGTACTTTATGTTGGCAATGATATCACGAAACGCCGGAAGGCTGAGGAAATTGCGCGAGAAGCCACAATGAGAATGCAAGAAGTTGTTCGTGCGGCAAAGGTCGGCTTGTGGGATTGGGAACTTGCATCAAATAAGGTGCATTTCTCTGCTGAATGGAAAAGACAAATCGGTTATGAGGAAGATGAGATTACAGATGATTTTGCTGAATGGGAATCCCGTGTACATCCAGGCGATCTCGATTCGACAATGATAAGAATCAAGAAAGCAATTGATAAAAAAATTCCAGAGTATCAAGTCGAGTTCAGGTTCCACCACAAAGATGGTTCTTACAGGTGGATTTTGGCAATGAGTTCTGTGCTCATCGGTGACAACGGCAGAGCAGTCCGCGTAATGGGGTCACATATAGATATTACCGAGCGTAAACACGCAGAAGAAGCGCTACGAGAGAGTGAAGAACGATTCAAGGTTTTGCACGATGCTTCGTTCGGAGGGATTAATATTCACGACAATGGGCTGATTCTAGAGTGTAATCAAGGTTTAGCTGAGATTACAGGATATCCTCGGGAAGAACTTATAGGTATGGATGTTTTATTGTTGATAGCACCGCAAGCCCGAGAAAAGGTTGTTCACAATATTATGTCTGGTTATGAAGAACCTTATGAAGCTGTGGGAATGCGCAAAAATGGAGAGGAATATCCACTTCGTCTTGAGGCAAGAGCAATCCCATATAAGGGTAAAAATGTGGGAGTTGTTGAATTTAGAAACATATCTGAATACAAACAGTTTGAAGCAGAACAAAAGAAATTACAAACCCAATTACTTCAAGCTCAGAAAATGGAGTCTGTTGGACGCCTCGCAGGTGGAGTAGCCCATGACTTCAACAATATGCTGGGAGTGATTTTGGGCCACACAGAGATGGCACTTGATTATTTAGAGCCATCCGACCCCATCCGTGTTGATCTGCAGGAGATTAAGAAAGCTGCAGAACGATCTGCAAATCTCACCCGTCAACTCCTGGCTTTTGCTCGTAAACAGACGATTGCCCCCAAGGTCTTAAATTGTAATGATGCAGTATCCGGTATGTTAAACATGCTGCAACGACTTATCGGAGAAGATATTAACATTACGTGGTCACCCCAAGCCAATCTTTGGCCGATCAAAGTTGATCCTTCCCAGCTTGATCAGATTCTCGCTAATCTATGTGTAAACGCACGGGATGCAATATCCGGTGTTGGTAAAGTCACCATCGAGACCGAAAACATGAGGTTTGATGAAGCCTATTGTGATAACCATCTTGGTTTCATCCCTGGGGAATATGTGCTGTTAGCCCTGAGTGACGATGGTTGTGGCATGGACAAGGACACTCTCGCGCATCTTTTCGAGCCTTTTTTTACAACAAAGGAAATGGGAAAAGGAACCGGCCTAGGGTTGGCTACGGTTTATGGCATTGTCAAGCAGAATAATGGTTTTATTAATGTTTACAGTGAACTCGCCCAAGGGACCACCTTTAAGATTTTCCTGCCACGGTATACAGATAGGGACGAATGTATTCAAACAATAGGGTTTGAGCAGCCTGTAGTACGCGGCAAAGAAACAATCCTATTGGTGGAAGACGAACCGGCGATATTGGCTATGACCAAAGTAATGCTTGAACGTTTGGGCTATACAGTTATTCCTGCAGGAACACCGGGTGAAGCTATGCGTTTGGCCGGAGTTCACAAAGGTCAAATCAATGTACTTTTAACCGATGTTGTCATGCCCGAGATGAATGGTCGTGATCTAGTCAAACGCGTAATGGAGCTTTGCCCGAATGCGAGAACACTTTTCATGTCTGGGTACACTGCCAACGTCATAACTCATCATGGGGTGTTAGATGAGGGAGTTCATTTCATTGAAAAACCATTTTCCTGGAAAATTCTAGCTGGAAAAATCAGAGAAGTGCTTAAGGGATAAAAAATTTCTATCCTGAAAATCAGGTGAAAGGGTTGTTTGATTCCTGATCAAATTTTTTTTAAAGATGTCCGGCACATCGTTATTTTGAGATTTCCAGTTCAAACCTTGCCCAAGGAGCCATTTAATTGTCTTGCCTCGACAATTACTTGCAGTGTATTCATAGTTCAGTTCTATCATTTATTTTCAATAGAAATTGGACATTGCATCGCAAATTGCTCTATCATTAGCAAAAGATTCTCGTCGCCAGTGATTGGTTTTGAAAGTGTTCTCTATTTTTTTAGCAACGGATTTGTTCGTGATTTTGACGATCCAGAAGCTGTAAAATCTTTTGACTCCGTTTACCACGTTTGAGAAAGGAGCTCAGGTAAATGCTGAAAATCAATTATCAACGGATATTATGCTGCCACTTTAGATATTGCTAATGAGAGATTACAAGAAGTCCCGTCATAAGGTTTTGTTTGTACTGTTCATTCTAAATTTAGTTGCAATATTTTCAGTTTATGGGGCACTCCAGAAAATCTATGATTGGACAATTCAGGATGCTGAAGCCCGCAGTCAGAATATTGCTCTCGCCGTTGATTTACAGTTAAGTACCGTATTTAGCAAAATTGACCTCTCGTTGCTCACGGTCGCCTCAGAACTCACCTATTATCATAAAGAAGGAGATTGGCTTCATAATGAGCATATCAATGATATGATTCAGCATCAGAAGGCCCTTCTTTCTGAGTTAGAAGGTTGGAGTATTACCGACGCAGAAGGCAATATTATTTTTCACCAAAATGATATTGGGCGTGCGAATTTTTCAGTCTCAGATCGTGAGTATTTTCTACACATCAAATCTGATAAAAATAGCGGTCTTCAAATCTCTAGACCAATAATTAGCAGGGCTAGCGGAAATCTTGTAGTAGTCTTAACACGCGGCTATTACAGTGAGAAGGGAGCATTTCTTGGAATTGTTGTCGTACCTCTGCCTGTTTCCTACCTCAATAAACTCCTCTCAGGCTTTTCCTCCAGTCCACAAGGAATTGTATCCCTGCTTTATTCGGATATGGAGACAATAGCCGAGTCCTCATTGAGCGAATCACCTTCTGTTGCTCCTTTTGATTATTCGAAGAATTGCAAAGAGTTGGCAGTGATGATTGAAACCGGTGCTAAGCAAGCGACATTTCATTCGGTGTGTACCCAAAGTCAATGTGAACGAATATTGAGCTATCGCAAGAATTCAATAGCGCCACTACTAATTGTTGCGGGGGTATCAAAAGATTATTTTCTGAAAGGGTTCAATCAAACAGTTCTTGTTTCCATTATCTTACTCGGTTTGTTTTTGATTTTTATGAATGTAGGCGTCTTTTTGCTTTATCGACAATGGCAGAGACAAAATCGTGATGCTCTGATGTTGCAGGAAAGCAATACTCGCCTTGCTGCTTCATTGAATGACCTTAAAGAAAGAGAAAGGGCACTCTTTGCAGCCGAAGAAGCTGGTAGGCTTGGAACGTATACTCTCAATATCCAAAAAGGATTATGGATATGTTCACCGCAGCTGGATGCCATTTTTGGTATTACGCCCTCTTTTGACCATTCTGTTGAAAATTGGGAAAAATTAATACATACAGACGACAGAACCAGAATGGCCGAATACTTCTCTGGCGCTGTCCTGGAAAAGCGAGGAATTTTTGATAATGAGTACAGGGTAGTTCGTCCTGCCGATGGTAAAATTATTTGGGTTCATGGCTTTGGAAAGCTTGAATTAAACGAAAAAGATGAACCTATAAAAATGAGTGGCACAATTCAGGATATCAGCGCCCGGAAACTATTTGAGGAGCGCTTGATACTGGCGAATGAAGTATTCCAAAATGCAATAGTAGGCTTTGTAATAATCGATCTGGACGGAACAATACTTGAAATTAATCCAGCTTATACCTTGATTACCGGGTACTCAAGCGAGGAGATAATTGGAAAGAATGCCCACTTGCTTAAGTCAGACCTTGAAAATGAAGAGTTCTATGAAAAAGTCAGCAAAAAGCTATTCGAACAAGGTTTTTGGGAAGGAGATCTCGTTAATCGTCGTAAAGACGGAACGATTTACATCCAGCACTCAAGGGTTTCTTCAATACTTGACAGCAAAGGAAATATTGCTCGTGTTGTTACAGTCATTCAGGACGTAACAGAATTAGCGGAAACTCAACGTAAACTTGAGAATCTGGCTTACTATGATGCTCTTACTGAGTTACCGAATCGAGTGCTATTGTCTGATCGGATGAAGCAGATTATGGCAAAATGTCGAAGAGAACCAGATCAACTACTCGGAATTTGCTGCCTGGATCTTGACGGATTTAAAGAAATTAATGATAGATGGGGCCACGATGTCGGAGATCAACTATTGATTGAAGTCTCCAGGCGCCTGCAGAGTTGTACACGTGGCAACGACACCGTGGCCCGGCTCGGGGGCGATGAGTTCATAGTTCTTTTAAGTGATTTGGACGATGATATCAACGCAAAGGAAACTGTTTTGCGGTTGCAGAAAACAGTTGGGGACTCCTATTGGGTTGATGGCGTAAATCATCGAATTACAGTCAGTGTTGGTGTTACGCTCTACCCTAAAAATACAACTGATGAACCGGATGTTCTTTTGCGACAAGCGGATCAGGCTATGTATGAAGCCAAACGTCGTGGTAAAAACCGGATTTACTTTTTTGATGTAGAGAGCGAACAGCGTTTACAGGAATATCAATCTCAGCTTGAAAATTTACGTGAGGCGTTGAGGCTAAATCAGTTCCGCCTGTTTTACCAACCAAAGGTTGATTTGAAATCGGGACGCGTTACCGGAGTTGAAGCGTTGTTGCGTTGGCATCATCCTGAGAAAGGGATGTTACAACCGTATGCATTCCTTCCGGTGTTGGAAACCACGGAACTGACTTTACCGGTCGGTGAATGGATTATTCACGAAGCACTGCAACAAAGGCAGAGGTGGCTAAACGTTGGAATTGATGTTGAGGTAAGTGTCAATATTTTTGGGTTGCACCTGCAGCGCGAGGACTTTGTAGAAAGGCTTGACTCCATACTGAAAGCATACCCAGAGAAAGTTGCAACATCGCTGGAATTTGAAATTGTTGAAACGACAGCTTTGGAAAATCTCGAAGAGATTACTAAACGCATCAATGGTTGCAAAAAACTGGGAGTGAAATTCTCACTGGATGACTTTGGGACCGGGTATTCTTCATTGACATACATGCAGCAGCTTCCTACCGACATTATCAAAATTGATCGCTCATTCGTGAGTGGTATGCTCCAAAACGAAGACGACCATTTACTTGTTGAGAGCATCGTTGGTATGGCTCATATTCTTCGCAGAAAGGTTGTCGCGGAAGGAGTTGAGACCATTGAGCAAGGAGTTGCGTTAAAGCGATGTGGGTGCGATTACCTCCAGGGGTACGGTATAGCTATGCCGATGCCTCCAGGTGATCTGGCAGATTGGGTGCCAAAATGGCATTGCCCCGAGGCATGGATGGAACCGTAGTCCATGGCTGTCATGCCGAAATCGATGGGGTTCACATTCCATCCCAAAGAGTCGATGGCCTCAATGACTTCCTCAGCGGTGCGTCCATCTTTTTCACCTATTGCATGATCCCGTTCCTTGGCAGATATTTCAGAATCGGCTTGCGCCGACGTGACGAACAACTCGGCGATCAACGCCATCATGAAGGGATGACTTTCGTACTTTTCTTCTTTGTATGCATTTTGCATTTTTCTGCTTATATGGTCCAATGCCCCGGTGGCTGCGATAATTGCCAACTTTTTAAAATGCGTGATCTGCACGCATTCCTCTGTCTTTTTTTGTGTCCTAAACAAAACAGTGCACTCGATTTTTGAAAAGTCTCTAACGGCTAGAGTTACCCGTTAATCTTGCCAAATCGAAGATATGAATATTTTACCATAGATCAGACTTTACACTATAGACTGTATCGCCACAATTCTGATGCCTCCAAATCCTAACAACTAAAGTGCAATCTGAGAGAAGACCTTATCCATGAACACCTGCAAATAGGGCTGTATGGTTACCTCGAAAAGACCCACCACCGCCACTCATTAAGATGTGAGAACGACGCCAGAAAGGATACTGGGGCGAGGTATGAGATGAAAATAACGGATTCAATTGATTCCGTTGAGGACATTTTCACCAAAAAATATCCCATGAGTTAATTCTTGATTTTCCCAGTGAAACAAGACATAGTGTTACCACTTATATGCAAGTGGAGTCGTTTTGTCTGGAGTTGGGAATGAAAAAAAAGCCAGAAGACATTTTTCGCTCATGCGGTGGTCAACTGCGAATGAGCGAGGCGATTGAGCATGGGATTACCCGCTACATGCTTTATTCACTCCGAGACAAAGGGGTGATTGAACAGATTAGCAGAGGGGTTTATCGTCTGGCGGAACTTCCACCAATCAGCAATCCTGACCTTGTGACGGTTAGCCTCCGTTTTCCGAATGCTATCATTTGTCTTATCTCAGCACTCGCTTTCCATGAGATCACGACACAAATTCCACATAGCGTTTCGGTAGCGGTTCCCAGGGACTCGCGGCAGCCATCACTTGACTATCCACCACTTCTCGTTCACCGATTCTCCGAGCAGGCATATCGTGCTGGGTTTGAGGAACATCAAATCGATAGCATATTCGTTAAAATATATTGTCCTGAAAAAACGCTCGCAGACTGTTTCAAATTTCGCAACAAAATCGGCATAGACGTGGTGCTGGAAGCTTTGAAACTCTATAAGACTCGCAAAAAATTTGACCTCAAGAAATTGCTTAAATACGCAAAGATCTGCCGAGTCGAAAAGGTGATGCGCCCCTATCTGGAAGCGAGTGTATGAAAACCACGAAAAATGTATCGGCATCAGTTCGGCAACTACTCCTCAATCGTGCCAAAAATGACAAAAGGCCGTTTAATGAACTACTTCAGTATTATGCCATGGAGCGGTTTTTATACCGCTTATCAAAGTCTACCCATGCCGATCGCTTTATTCTAAAGGGCGCGTTGATGTTGAAAGTTTGGAGTTCCAATGAATTCAGGCCGACCATGGATATAGACATGCTGGGAAGAACGAGCAACGAGGAGAATAGTATTATCGAGCAAATTCGGGAAATCATGGCCATAGACGTTGAGCCGGACGGACTTGCCTTCAACCCTGATTCGATGCAATCTGAACGGATCACCGAGGATGCTGATTACTAAGGAATTAGAATTCGGTTTTGTGGGAATCTGGACTCAGCCAGGGTCAGTATGCAGATCGATATCGGCTTCGGCGATATCGTTTATCCGGAACCAGAGGAATCGGACTTACCGGCAATTCTGGGTTTTCCCGCACCGAGGCTCCTCTGTTACAGCAAGGAGAGCACCATTGCCGAGAAGTTTGAAGCCATGGTAAAACTTGGCGTGTTGAACAGCCGTATGAAGGATTTTTATGACATCTGGCTTCTCTCTCGCCAGTTTGATTTTGATGGAGGAAAACTTGCCGAGGCGATCAGACTGACTTTTGAGCAGCGCGGCACGGTAATATCTGTCGAAATCGAAGCGTTCGATGAATCCTTCATCAGCGCCAAACAGATTCAGTGGTTAGCCTTTTGGAAACGGCTTCAGCAAAATCATGTTCCAGTCTCATTTCGCGATATCGTATTGGCAGTTAAAACATTTATTGTGCCGGTTGTCTCAGCAACATCTCAAGGGAAGCCAACACCTTTGAACTGGCTGGCTTCAGGACCTTGGACGTAAAAAATAGAATTGGGATTGTTTTGTTGAACGAAGGCCAAAGCAACCTACGTTCAACTCCATCTCTTGTTGTCATATTATCTGTGACCAAAATTGTGTCCAAAAAGCGTGATGAGCTGTGATCTGTAATTATGATGAGTGATATCCAGCCAAGAATGGCGATCTACGAAAAAGCTTTTAAAAATATAATGTTAGATCACTTATTATCATTTTGTATCTTGTATTGTCATCGGTTTCCACATGGGTTCGACTCCCGCAGCCTCCACCAAGTTACTGAAATTATTACATAAAATACTGTTTTTGAAAACGGGAGCCTATCCTTCACCACCCTAGCCAATCATCGGCGACACAGGAGGTGGTAGATGGGCTTTTCTGTTTTTGCACAACCTTCTTTGTGGAAGTCTTGGTGATTTGACAGCCATGTTCATGGCTGTCTCGTCCCAACGAACCTCCAGAGTTTTCGTTATTAACCTGTAAATACCGGTTTTCGCTTCTGAAGGAATGCCATCTTTCCTTCTTTCTGATCGTCAGTCTCAAAAAGTTGACAGAACAATTCCTGCTCGAGTTGGAGTCCGTCCTGTAGTGACAGATCAAGACCCTTCTGAAGAGCCTTTTTTGCGGCTTGAACTGCAAGAACTGGCATTTGCGTAAGCCTCGATGCCAGGGATTCCTCAGTTTCTACCAGCTGGATCCCTGCGACCACGACTTCTACCAACCCTAGTTCCTTAGCTTCTGTCGCCATGACCTTTTCTCCAAGCAGGATCATGCGTGCAGCCTTTGCAGGATTGATGAGTCGGGGAAGGCGCTGGGTGTCGCCACCTCCGGGGATAATGGCTAGGGACATTTCCGGCAATCCGAACACTGCATTGTCTGCGGCGATACGAAAGTCACAGCAGAGAGCAATCTCGCATCCCGCTCCCAGCGCAAATCCTGCAACAGCTGCAATAGTGGGTTTGGGCAGTGCCGCAAGCCGATTCTGAACCCGATGAGTAAGTTGCGTTAGCTGAAAGGCATCTCCAGGGCCACCTTCTGCCATGGCGCCCAAATCGGTGCCGGCGACGTAGGCTTTTTCATTTCCGGTCAGGATCACTACTCTGCCGCTTATCATCTTCACAGTCGATCAGTACACTTTCCAGCTCTTGCATCACCTCGCTGTTCACCGCGTTTAACTTCTCCGGTCGATTAAAAAAAATCTAGGCAACGCCGTTTCTGGTTTGTCGCTCGATATATTTCATTGCATTGTGTCCTCCTCGGGAATCACTTGAATAAGTGATAACTAGTTGCCGCAGTTGCGCAAAAATGAATGATCTGTGTTTGGAGCAGCCATTCATGGGGACAGGAACGTTTAGAGATTTGCTTACCTGCACGCTCTGGGGAAAAGTTATTATTTCCAGCTGTTACTGATTCGTGGAAGCTAACCCCTTGAACCTATGCGCAATCCACCGTGAATAAAGAATGTTTCACCGGCCAAGGCCTCGTTCTTGTAAATATCGCAGGCGAAAGTAGCAACCTCTTCCGGCTCGATGAGACGGCCGATTGGCACCTCGGCGAGAATTTTATCCATGGCATTCTGGTTCATGTTTTTTACCATGGGAGTATTCACTAAACCTGGCGCGATGGCCACACAGCGGATTCTGTCCGCCAGACCCCGTCTGAAAAATTCTGCTGTAATAACCTTGGGCATGACACTCATGGCGGCCTTGGTTGACGAGTAGTTGATCTGACCGGCATTGCCCAGAGATCCAGAGGAAGAAGCCAGGCAAATAAGACCCTTGCAGCCGTGATTGATCATCTGCTCAGTACACTCCCGGACTGTAAGGAAAACTCCGGTAAGGTTGATATCGATCACTTTTTGGAAATCACCGAGAGACATTTTCCTGATCACCTTACCGGTATCCCGATCGGGTGAAACCATCATGGCGTCTTTGATGATTCCGGCAAAAGGGGCGACGAGATTGATCGACCCCATTTTCAGAATGGCAAATTCAGCCAGTGCCGAACAATCTTCTTCTTTTGTCACATTGCAGACGAAGGTTTCAACTTTTTCTCCAAGCCGCTGCTTTACGGCCAGCAGAGCACTCTCGTCGATGTCTGCAAGGACTACTCTTCCATCTAATTCAAGCCACTTCCGGGCCAGGGCAAGGCCAATTCCACCGCTTCCACCTGTGATGACAGCAACTGCATCTTTAATATCAAGCATTTCACCCTCTATAGTTTGTTGAAATTACATGGCCGCACGATAAAAGGTCTGCGCAATGATACTTTGGGGGGAAGACCATACTAAAAATCTCCAGGTTTTTTGCAATTAACTGATTACTGCAGTCTTACCGGGAGTGACTGACACCATGATCAATACTAAATCTTCCTCGGAACTCGATTCACCAAGATGTGGCACACTGGAATCGAAGTACATTGTATCACCTGCGTCCAGGTTGAATTCTTTTTCACCATAATGAAACAGCATCGAGCCTCGAATTACATAGAGCATCTCCTGACCTTCATGCTGAAAATAATGGGCCCGATCAATCTCTTTGGGAATTCTCAGGACATATGGCTCCATCAATCGACCTTTGAATGCATACGCCAACGATTCGTATGAATAACCGAAATCGCTTCCAAGCCCGGCTATAAGCACCCTCTGATTCTTTTTAACCAGCAATACCGATTCATCTTCACTGATTTCACCCAACAATACGGATACCGTCACGTCGAATGCGGCGGCAATACTAATTAAGGTTGATATAGGAGGAGATTTTTTCGATTTCTCAAGCTTTGACAGATATCCGCTGGACAAACCTGTTTTGTTAGCCACATCCTGCAAGGTAAATTTCTTGCTCAACCTTATTTTCTTAATTCTTTTCCCAATTTCCTCTTCAACTACCATTCTTTCACCAGTTCTTCTTTACGATTTTTATTGTTTCAAACCCACACCGAGTTTGCGGATAAGACATTGATACGAGTTTCTATACAGCCATTTTCCGCAGAAGTGGTCAAGAAAAAGTAGTTAAATTATACAGAGGCTTAATACAGAGACACACTTTTGTTTAATTCCAATTGGTTTGAAGAACTGCAAATCAGGTCAACGAATTCAATCGCTTGGTGGATGGATCATCATCAGAGACTGTCCTGTGAGCACATTAACCAATTGATATTTCAATTAAATAACCATTCCGTGCTGGAAGCACGTTCACACTTGGCGGAAAGAAAATGGCAGAAATAGTATCACCTCATTAAATCGAGTAATAAATAATCGTATTTCAGGTGTTTGTTAAAGAGAATTCAGAGGAAATTGGTCTCGATAATGCAATTTCCTCCGATCGTATTGTCGGTAAACCCGACACGGTACTTATACATACCCGTATGCCGTCCAGCCTCCATCTATAGTCAGTATTTCTCCGGTCATAAACGAAGCCGCATCACTGGCCACAAATAAAGCTGCTTCTGCAATATCTTCAACGTTTCCCAAACGTCCCATGGGGGTCCTCTTTTTTATCATCTCGTCGGAAAACAAATCTTTATCTATTGATTTTTGGACCATTTCAGTATGGATATATCCCGGTGCTATGGCATTCACCCTAATTTTTTCCTTGGCCCATTCTATTGCCAGAACCTTGGTCAGCATATTTACCGCTGCCTTACTGGTGGAGTAGGCGGCTCGCATCGGCGCAGCATTCTGGCCTAAGATTGAACTTATGTTGATTATACAGCCGCTCCCCTGCTTGATCATCTGTTGCCCTGCTGAACGGCAACCGTAAAAGACCCCAAACAGGTTGGTCTCCATTGCTAGACGCCATTCATCGGTGGACAATTCCGCTGTTGGAACAATCATTGATATGCCGGCATTATTTACCATGATATCCAGCCGGCCAAAATTTTTAACAGCACTATCCACGGCCAGCTGCACACTAGCTGGATCGGTAACATCCATTGAAATTGCCAAGGCATTTCCGCCGGAATTATTGATTTTATCAGATATTTCCGTAAGCGAAGCTATGTTTCGACTGGCAAGCAGGACGGCAGCGCCTTCTGCACTACAACGAAGCGCAATAGCTTTTCCCAGACCCTTGCTGGCACCTGTCACAAGTGCAATTTTATTTTTAAGTTTCATAGATAAATTCTAATTAGGAGTTCTAGTAAGTGTACCAACCGCGTCCGACCTTACGTCCCAAATGATTGCCATCAACTTTTTGTCGGAGAACGGGTCTCGGTTTGAACCTTTCTCCATAGGCGTCGAAAAGTATTTCCTGTATTTGCAGATTAAGGGAGTTTGACGTCAAATCCATCAAGGCATAGGGTCCGATGGGATGTCCAAGCCCGAGTTTGCAGCCTGTATCGATATCCTCGATGGTCGCCACCCCTTCTTCAAGCAAACGGTAGCACTCCATCCACATGGCGTGCAAAATGCGATTAACCGCGAATCCCGGAACATCCTTAACTCTAATCGGTACCTTGTCGATCGCCCGACAACATGCAACCATCGCTTCTATTGTCTCTTCTGTTGTTTCAAGTCCAGGTATGACTTCAACGAGTTTCATGGCAGAAACAGGTGAAAAAAAGTGGGCTCCGACAAATTGTCCTCTACGTTCCGAACAAACCGAGGTGGCCAGACGAGTTATCGGGATACTTGAGGTATTGGTAGCGAAAATACACTCGGGCTTACAAAGAGTATCCAATTGGGCCCAGATCTTTTTTTTAAGCTGTTCGTCTTCAAACACGGCCTCCACCACAAGGTCGACGTTCCGCATATCATCATCGGAATCGGATGGTGTGACCAGCGCCAAAACAGCCTCCTTGCTGTCGGGCTCCAGCTTTCCTTTATTGATGCCCTTATCGAGAATTTTTTCCATCAAGGCTATGGCATTACGGGCCAAATCAAGAGTCTGATCCCTTATAATCACCTTTTTACCTGCCAAGGCGAAACAATAAGCTATTTCAGTTCCCATCATACCCGCGCCAACAACGGCAATCTGGTCAATTTTGCTCATCTCTTCCAATCTCCCTCAATATGCCTGACGAATCCCACGGCATCGAAAATATAAATAGAGTAACTGTTGACTTATTGATAGGCTTCCTCTGCCACCATGTATTCTTACGCGACAGCCCCTCACAGATACCAGGAACGATGTTCATTAAACTCCTCGGCAAAATCAGCAACCATATCCGCCAGTGGATATTTAATGTGCCATCCCCATTCGTTTCGTGCACAATCGTCTCTAATCTCCAACGAACCGAGTTCCTTTAACAGTTCAGCAATTTTGGGGTCCGGCTTGAAGATGAGTTCAGCGTCGGGAACCTGGTTGTTTATTTCATTTACAAGTTCCTGTGCTGAAAAAGGTGGCGCTATACCCGCTAAATTGTACACCAGAGTGGACAAACCATCCTTATCCGCTGATGATAGTAGGTCTAGTGCCCTGAGCAGGTCCTTGAAATAGATCACCGGGCATCTGGTCTCCGGCATGCATTCCAAGGTGTAAGGCTGTCCTTTGAGTGCATATTCAATTGCCCAGGCATTGTAGATGGACATATGGGCGGTTTTAGCTCCCGGCCCTACGGCCGAGGGAATTCGAAGTCCCCGGAAATCCAAGCCGAATCGCCTGGCATAGTAGAGGCCGAGCAGTTCTCCACACACCTTGGTGGTGCCGTACATGCTGGTAGGCCTCTGGATGGTTACATCATCGATGAATGAACCTTGGATATCCTTGCTGAAGGCGGCGATGGAACTGCCGAATATAACCTGCTCGACCTCTTTAATTCTGGCTGCCTCCAAAAGGTTATATGTACCAAGCACATTGGTGTCAAAAGCCTCCCAGGGGTTTTGCTCAGAGGGCAGCGACAGCATGCCGCCAAGATGAAAAATACGTTTTACACCATACTCCTGAACACAATCGACAATTGTCGAAATATTACTCAGTGAACCTCTTTTGAAAGCAAATTTTCCGGCGACTGATTGGAGAATTGGCCCTGGAGGGGATATGTCCAGGATTACAGGTTGTTCTCCCCGTTCAATCAGTATTTTCGATAAATGAGAACCGATAAACCCGGAACCTCCAGTGATAAGCGTTGACATTTTGTTTTCCTTTTATTGATCTACTCTCTTTCTGTTTTGCAAGATGATCAAAAATTGTGTTCAGCGTAAACGGTAACGAGATAAAGCAGTGCCGAGGGATTGGTTGCCTTAATCTCAATTAAATTGTCGACAATAGAAGCTAGGCAGCAGTGTTTCGCGACAATTGCCTGAAAAAATCTCTTAATTTGTGTTATATCCACACTGTTCAATCAGGGGGCCTGGAAACCAGTTTTACGGTCTCCCGACCCCACTTTTTCCGAGCAGAAGGTGGGGCTCGAAATTAATTGGCACTCATTTTACAACCAGTCTCTGCGCAAGGAATTTCAACATCTTTTGCCGGAATCATGGTTGCCTGATCGATGAATGGGTGATCAAAGAATCTGTTCTTCTTGGTGATTGTTCCAAACCAATACGGAACCTGAGCCTGGTGATCACAGGCCCTCATAACCCACTTCCCTGCCGGGCCGTCGAATTCCAGTCCTTCCCAGGCCTTTATAACGGCATCGACGTCCTCGGTTCCGGCCTTTTTCACCGCCTCCGCCCAGAACAAGGTAGCGGTATAGGCTTTACCGATAAGCCATGTTGGATAATGACCTTTGGCTTTGTAGAAACTCTCAACAAAGACCTTGTTTTTTTCCGTAGGGATGGCAAGCATATAGGTTTCCGCGCCGACATTACCAATCAACGCCGAATCGTCGCCCACGCCTTTGATCATGACGTCGTCGTTGGCATAGTAGCAGGCAAAGGGCACATTCAATCCCATGGGTTTGCCTTGTTTCAGCAGAAGAGTCATATCGCTGCCCCAGTTGGAGGTGAAGATGACCTCAGGTTTGGCAGAGATAAGTTGGCTGATATAAGGTGCAAAATCCTTAGTTCCCATTGGATGAACCAGTTCAGCCACAATTTCCACAGAGGGATCAAGCTCTTTGACTTTCTTGGTGAAAGCGGCCAACGCCTCTTTGCCAAAAGAATAATCCTGGACGATGGCGGCCACTCTCTTGTAGCCACTTTTTACTACCCACTGCGCTAGGGCATAAGACCTACCATCTGTAGTCCCTCCAGGTCTGAAAAAATGTTTACTGCAGCTGCTGCCGGTCATGCTTGATGCATCCATACCAAAGGTGAAAAATATACCATTGTGTTTTTCCAGCAGAGCTGACATGGCACCACCAACGGAACTGCCTGTTCCGCCAGAGAAAAATTTCACCTTATCCTTCAGAATGAGTTTGGTCGCTTTGCGCGTGGCAATATCCGGTTTCAATTCTGAGTCGACGGGAATAACTTCAACTTTCTTGCCCAAAAGGCCGCCATTGGCATTGATCACTTCGGCAGCGTATTGCACCCCCTCCAGATAACGTTCGCCGATGTCCTTGAAGTTGCCGGACAATGGCTCCATTTCAGCCAATTTGATGGTGCCCTCGGCCATCGAATTTAAAGCACCCAACAGAACAGAAGAAATTGCCAGTAAAGCCAATTTTTTGAACAAATGTCTTTTCATCATTCAGTTCTCCCATCTCTTCTTAATATTTAGACTTCTCCTTGCTCAGACCTCCAAATAGGTCTTGCGCACTTCTTCAGCAGCTAAGAGCTGCTTTTCATCGCCTTCAAAAACCATATGACCCTTGCCCATGATATAGAATCGATCCGCAATTTTTACCGCTGCTTTAAAATTCTGTTCGACCATCAATACGGTGACCCCGGATTTACGAACATTGGACAGCATGGTCAGGATATCCTTGACGATCAGGGGGGCTAACCCTTCCGTCGGTTCGTCCACCAGAATCAGCCGGGGGTTACCCATCAAGGTGCGGGCGACGGTCAGCGCCTGCTGCTCGCCTCCTGACAGGAATTTTCCCATTTGGTTCTGGCGTCGTTTCAACAGAGGAATCGAGTCATAAATCCGATCCAGGGTCCAGGGCTCTCCCTGATCTGATTGATTTTTGGCCTTCTTCATGCCGATCAACAGGTTCTCATGAACAGTGAGGCTGCCGAAAATACGCCGGGTTTCGGGGACAACTCCCACACCTGTCCTGGCAATTTCATGAGGCTGTTTCCCCTTCAGCTCCTTGCCCTCGAACAAAATGCTCCCATTACGTGGAGGTGCGAGCCCCATTATACTGTTGATGGTTGTAGTTTTGCCGACACCATTTCTGCCAAGCAGGGATACGAGCTCACCCTGCTTGAGCTGCATGGAGACCCCCTGCAATACATGACTTTTACCGTAATAGGTGTGGACATCTTTAAGCTCAAGCAGCATGCCTATTCCTCCCCCAAGTATGCGTCTTTTACTCGCTGGTCATTGCGGATCACATCCGGCGGACCTGAAGCAATGATGGTGCCGTAATGCAGGACAGAGATAGTATCGGCCAGGGAAAAAACCACATCCATGTCATGTTCGATAATGACCATGGCCTTACTCGCCGTAACCTTGTCGATCATGCTTATTGTTTCCGCCGTCTCTTCACGGGTCATTCCGGCAGTTGGTTCATCCAGGAGAATCAGATCCGGCTCTGTTGCAAGAGTTACACCGATTTCAAGGGCTCGTTGCTGCCCATAAGAAAGGGTGCTGGCCGTCTTGTCCTTGACAGCGGCCAGGTTAAGCAGCTCAAGAATTTCCATGGTCTTGCTGCTGATTTCTTTGGCCTTGGCAACTCTTTTGAAAAAATTATAACGTAAGCCATGGCAACACCTGACTCCGGCGTTGACATTGTCAAAAACGGACAATTCCTGAAAAACGTTTGATATCTGAAACG
Source organism: uncultured Desulforhopalus sp. (assembly GCA_963677465.1). GTDB lineage: Bacteria > Desulfobacterota > Desulfobulbia > Desulfobulbales > Desulfocapsaceae > Desulforhopalus_A. Next base: position 3,924,607 of record OY781976.1, read on the forward strand.
ATCTGCCCATACCCATGCGGGTGAGCAAATATGGCTGCCTGCCGGAAACGTCCTCACCCTTAAAGGTGACCTGGCCGCTGCTTGGTTTGTATTTGCCGCTCATAACATTGAAAAGTGTTGTCTTGCCAGCGCCGTTTGGGCCGATGATAGCATGGCGTTCGCCCTTTTTGACGCAAAAGCTGACCGATTCCAGTACCGACAAGCCGGAGAAATTCTTTTTTATTTCCTTGACATCCAATATGTTTGCTGCAGTGGTCATAATCGTTGCTCTCCGGTTGCAATTTGCCCGTGTGTCTCTCAATTTTTGCCTGCAAACAGGCGTGTCTTGAACATGGAAATCACTCCTGATGTTCCTTTTGGCACATATAGCACCATGACGATAAAGATCAGCCCCATGATGAGTGGCCATCTGTCTGTAATGTCACTGAGATAGTCCTGCAGATAGGTGAAGACAACAGCACCAAGGATAGGACCTCCGAATGTTCCGGTGCCGCCTATAAAGGTCATCAGAAGGACTGTAGTGGTCATATCGATGCTGATAACGGAAACCGAAGAAAATTCGAAAAAAAGAGCATAAAAGGAGCCTGCAAAGCCTGCGAGTGCTCCGGTGAAGGTAAAAAGGATAAGCCTGGCGGCATTGGTGTTGTAGCCGATAAACTTCATTCTTTCCTCATTTTCACGCAAAAGGAGAATAGTCTCGCCCATGGCAGTGTGAGTGAAATACCAGCAGAAGAAAATGAGCGAGCCGACACAAATCAGGGTGAAAAAGTAGAAGACCGTAATATCGGCCATGTGTATCGTGGCAAAACCAAGATGCAAATCTGGCCGGGTAATACTCAAGCCATCGTCTCCACCGGTAATGCTGGACCATTTTGATGCGACAGCATAGAACAGGGCATTGAAAGCAAGAGTGAGTAAGGCGAAGTACGAACCCTTGTGCCGGAGAAGCAATCCCCCGAAAACCAAACCGACAACAGTGGCGGAAAGCACCGAGAGCAATATTGCACCATAGATAGGTAATCCTTCGAGATGATTAAGCGAAATAACAGTCGTATAGGCACCGGTACCGAAAAACATAGCATGACCGAATGATAGAAGTCCGGCATGACCCAGCAGAAGATTATAGCTTACGGCATAGAGTGCGAATATGATGATTTCAGTTATCAGGCTGACCTGATAAGGCGGAAACCAAAATGGAATAACTATGACGAGCAGGCACAGAAAAGCAGCTGACAGAATTAAATAAGTAGGATTTCGTTGTATCATGATTGGTCCACTCCAAAAAGTCCTGAAGGCTTAACGATCAACACAATAGCCATGAGCAGATAGACAAGCGCCAGGGCCAAGGAAGGAAACAGCAACACTCCAAAGGACTGTAGCTCTCCTATAATAATGGAAGACAACATTGCCCCTCCCAAGCTGCCAAACCCGCCAACCACTATGACGACGAACGCGTCGATCAGAATATCGGATGCCATTCCCGGATATGTGGTAAGCAACGGACCTGCAATCACACCGGCAAACCCCGATAGTGCCGCACCCGCCGCAAAGACGCTCATAAAGACGAATTGAACGTTGATACCGAGGGCATCGACCATCTCACTGTCATCTACGGATGCCCTAACGACAATCCCTACCCGGGTTTTGTAGATCACCAGGTACATAAGAAGACCAACCACCACCGCACAGGCGATTATAAAAAGTCGGTAAACCGGATACTCGATTGAGAAGAAGGAGACAGATTTAGTAAGGAAACCAGAAAGGTTGACAGAAAGTGCATAGTTGCCCCAGAAGAATTTCACCATTTCGGTGATAATGTAAGCAAGGCCGAATGTCAGCAGCAACTCGTGAAGATGTCCGAAACGATGCACTCTGCGCAACAGGAATCTTTCAACCAGTGCACCGAGAATAAAAAGGAGAACAGGGCATAACAGAAAACTGAGCCAAAATTGTCCGGTTAACCTAAAAATCGAATATGAAAAGTAGGCCCCTAGCATATAAAATGCAGCGTGAGCAAAGTTGAGAACATTCATCAAACCGAAAACGAGAGTGAGACCTGAAGATACTAGAAAAAGCAAACTGGCATACGCCAATCCATGGAGGAAAAAAACAGGTATATCTGCCATATCTGATCCCTTTTCGTTTGAGTATGTTTCTTGTTATTTCAATGTATGGCCGGAATACAATACACTCGGTGCTGAATTATAAATTTTATTCTGTTGCTCGAACTCAGAACTTTAATTGCTCAATGAACTCAATTTTTTATCAATGCAATGTCCAGCTAAGCGGATTGCGTATAAAATAAATACCCGTCTTAGCCGAAAGAGCAGTTTGAGCCACAACTCATTTCTTTGGCGTCCTTTTCTTCTTGATTATACGTTTCTCCAAAGGTAAGCAAGTCTCCCTTATCCTGCGATTTTGTCACTAGCCACGTTTTATTATTGTGTTTCCTTTTTGTCAAGAAAAAATAATTCCTTTCAGGCAATACAGCTGAACTATCTCTCTCTAAAACCAATGAATTCCTCGCTTTGCCATTAAGGGGGGCTATTGATTTATCAGTAATTATCTATTCGATATTGCATAATATTTTGATTCTTTATTTACATTAGTGCTTCCTGTTTAGAAGCAGTCCTTGTGGGAAGAGCCAAATATATTTCCATTTTGGAAATATATTTGGCTCTTGGCGATATGTACAGATGATAAAGATTATTGGAACGGATGGCCCGACTGATTGTCGTTTTACTGATCACAGCCATGGCGTTCCCATTATCTGTTGACCTACTGCAACTTATAGCAAAAGCTGAATATTCGGTAGTTTGTTACTGCAAGGAGCGCAAGGAGAAGGGTCCGGACTTTTCATTCTTCACGGTTTTCGCTGCTTTTGGCATACTCACCATAAATAGACATCTTTTCTTTTTTGTTCAGAATGGTCATCCTTAATGGACAATATCGTGAACAAGTGTTTTACGACAAAAAGTTGAATAGGTGAGCCTTGTAACTGCGCCTCTATGTCGTTGATTTATTAAATAACTATCTAATAAATAAATATATATTTCCAAATACAATATCGTCATGTGCTCCGTTTATTTTGAGAAAAACTAAAAACATCTAAAGGCTTTTGTTTCCTTAATGGAAATATTGTTGACAATTAGAACATTTTGTAGATAAATACAAGAAAGGCCACAGCGTTATCCGTTTAAAAACTCGTAATGATGCTGGTGCTGCTCGATAATTATTTGAGACGCATAAAAATAATTTGAGATGGCAAAATTTAAATGTGCAAAAAGAGATTGGTCTGAACAGCTACTACCGATTCGCAGGATAATAAAAAAGGAGTTCGACAAATGAAAGAAAGAGAAGTTGTTATAATTGAAGGTATGCGTACTGCCTTCGGTAAAATTGGCGGCTCATTGAAAGATTTTTCCCCAGAGGAACTGGCAGGTATTGGTATTAAAGGATTAGTCGACAAGACTGATATTCTTAAAAAGACACAGGTCGATTGCGTTTTTCTGGGTGCGGCCATAGGTTGTTCTCGAGCTATCAACCCAGCCCGATGGGCCCTTCTTTATGCTGGTCTTCCAGAGACAACTACAGCGAGTTTTGTTGAAATGCAGTGCGGTTCGGCGATAGATGCAATCAACCATGCCGCCTGGAAAATCCGTCTCAACTATGCCGATGTCATTATTGCCGGCGGTATGGAGGGGTACAGTCAGGTGCCAGCGAGATTTTCCCAAAGTACGCCTCCATACAGAAATATCCCGCCCCAGTATCTCGCCCCTCAACTTACACCGGATTTCGGTACAAGACAGGTGTATAGCCCCAGCGATATGGGCCTGACCGCCGAAAACCTGCAGGTGAAATACGATATCTCCCGGGAAGCCCAGGACCAATTTGCCTTTCGTAGCCAGACCCTGGCGAAAACTGCCATTGAAGCAGGCTATTTTACCGACGAGATCATTCCCGTGTCGGTTCCTCAGGGGAAAAAAAAGGATAACCTGGAATTCAAGCAGGACGAACACCCTCGCCTTTCAACGCTTGAGACCCTGGCGAAATTGCGGCCCGTTTTTAGAGAAGGCGGCACAGTCACTGCGGGTAATTCGTCCGGCCTAAACGATGGAAGTGCCTTCGTCCTGATGATGAGCAAAGACAAGGCTGATGAACTTGGCCTGTTGCCCATGGCCAGATGGGTCAGTTGCGCCGAATACGGAGTTGATCCGGCAATCATGGGGGTAGCTCCCGCTTACGCCATGCCGCTTGCCCTGAAAAGAGCACAACTGAAGCTTTCTGATATCGATGTCTTCGAATGCAACGAGGCCTTCGCCGTACAAAATTTGGCAGTGATCGCCGAACTGGAAAACCAGACAGGTGCGAAAGTGGATATGGATAAATGGAATCCGAACGGCGGGGCCATCGCTTTCGGCCATCCCAACGGAGCATCCGGTGCGCGAATCTGCATGTTCGCCATGCGTCATCTCATCCGTACGGGCAAGAGATATGGACTGTTTAGCTCCTGTTGCGGCGGCGGGTTGGGTGTCACCACCTTGATCGAGAACCTGAGACGCTAGAAAAATAATCGAGCAGGCATTGTTGCTGTCCTACAACCAATCAAAAAGAGGCTTTTAATATTATGACATCATCCAAGGTAATGACGGCCAAGGAGGCTGTGTCCAGGTTTATACAAGATGGCCAGACTGTCACGGTGGGTGGCTTCTGGCACGCCATTTCTTATGCCTTGACCCACGAGATTATCCGACAGCGTAAAAAACACCTGACAATTTGCGCAGCGGGATTCAACGAGCAGGCGGATCAGATGATAGGCGCCGGCTGTGTCGATCGAGTCGTGACCTCTTATCTCTGGCTGGAGGTCTTTGGTCCCACATACGCTTTTCGCCGGGCGATGGAAAAAGCTATCCCCCATAAAATACAGATTGAAGACTACTCCAATTTCTCCATGACCATGCGTTTTATGGCCGGTGCTCTTGGCATTCCCTATATCCCGCTGAATTCCCTCAAGGGCAGTGACATGATGAACTACTCCGGTTGGATGGGGGACAATAAGGTGAAACTTGTCGAGGATCCTTTTGGTTCGGGAGTGCAGCATGCCCTCGTCCCCGCCCTCAGACCGGATGTCGGCTATCTGCACGCGCAGCGGGCTGATGAGGAAGGTAATGTCCAGCTTTGGGGAACCTTGGGCGATTCACCATGGAGTGTCAGGGCCTGCAAGAAAATCATCGTCTCCGTTGAGGAAATTGTCAGCCGGGAAGATATCGGCAAAGACCCGAATCGCACCGTCATTCCTGCTTACAAAGTCGCCGCCGTAGTCAAGGAACCGTACGGAGCTCATCCTAAAGGGACGCAAGGGTATTACCGGGAAGATCGTGAATTTCTTTTTGACTACGTTAAAAGGACTAAAACCGAAGAGGGGTGGCAGGAATTCATGGATGAATGGGTGTACGGCGTCAAGGATCGAACTGAGTACATCGAAAAATTCATTGCCAAATACGGCTACAAGAAACATTTGGACCTGAAAGCCGAAAGCATGCAATCAGGATCGGTCAATTACGGCTATTGAGGGAGCAACGGTACCATGACAATAATAAGCGAAGACTTTACCCTTCAGGAACTGCAGACTGTCATTGCGGCAAGGGAAATCAAAAACGGCGACATGGTCCTCATAGGCACCGGCCTGCCCTTGCTAGCGGCCATGCTCGCCCAGATGACCCATGCGCCGGACATGGTTTCCATTTACGAATCAGGCGCTATCGACAGCAAACCAAAAATCCTTCCCTTGTCTATCTCGGAAACCTGCCTGATTCCGGGAGCGGCGATGGTTGGTGGGCTGCTCGAAGCCCTCGGACTGGTACATGCCGGCGATCTGGATATCGGTTTTCTGGGCGGCGCCCAGATAGACATGTACGGCAACCTCAATTCTCATGTCATTGGTGATTACTATAATCCAAGTGTTCGTTTTGCCGGCAGCGGCGGGGCGAACGATATTGCCAGCGGCTGCCAGAGAACCATAATAATCATGCCGCACACCAAACGCAGATTCGTCAAGAAGGTCGACTTTGTCACCAGTCCCGGCTATCTGACCGGGGGAGACTCCAGGGACAAGCTCGGCTTTCCCGGCAAGGGTCCGGCTATCGTCGTCTCTGATCTTGGGGTCATGCGTTTTGAAGCTGAATCTAAGGAGATGTATGTTGAATCCGTGCATCCCGGGGCAAGCATCGACCAAATCAAGGATAACACGGACTGGGATATAAAAATCGCCGATCAGCTCAAAGAGACTACGCTACCGACGACCGAAGAAATTCGCATTCTGCGCCACGAACTCGATCCGGATCGATTATTTCTGCGAGAGAAATAACCATCGTCAAGAATCTGCGGATCATCGATCCCGTCCACGGACAAGAAACCTCATGGAACTGCTGCCGGCACTCTCGATCCCGCCTATATGGGCCTCGGACCGGTGCCGGCCATCTAACGGGCACTGCGTCAGGCGGAGATGACCATGGATGATATCGACAAGCCGAATATGCAAAGCAGCGCCATCTCCCTTGGCCACCCGACCGGAAGCACTGGAGCGCGGCAAATGGTGTCCGCCCTGTATCAGATACAGCGCGGAGACCTCGCTACAGGTCTGGTCAGCATGTGTATCGGGGGGTGGGATGGGTATGGCCATGCTGGTAAGCAATAACAGCAAGTAATAGCAGCAATTAAAGTGCCGGAGGAGAAACCCGATTATGCGCATTTTTCACACCATCAAGGCAAAAATACTGTCGTTGTTAATTCTGGCAATGATCATTTTAGGGGTGAATGCTGCGGTGACGAAGTATATCAACCAGCTAAAACACATCAACAACACCCTGTCTGGGCAAGCCACGAACATTCAGGTAGGCGTACTTGAAACCTTGATGACTGAAGCGCAATATACTGGCAGCAGGGAAGAGGTCCTTCTTAAGAAAATAGCCGAGCTGGATGCACGAATTAGAAAAGTTCTTGAAAAGATGCAGTCTTTGTCGACAAACAGGGACACGAAATCATTTATTGACACGCTTGGCTCTGCCCATCTGGAGCACCAGGGCATTTTCAAAAAGATAAGTTCCAGCCTGGTCACTTTTGATGACGCTCAACGGGAAATAGCGGCAGTCAATGCAAAAATCAGTAGTGCACTGGTTAATCTTACCAAGAGCATAGCCGACAAGGCTGATAATCTCTTAATCGAGGACAAGGAACTCCCACAGAATTTCGTTGGATTGAAAAACCTCGCAAAGGATATGCTTATTTCAATGAACCTAACTGGCCGTAATCTCCAGAATTTATTGGCTGGTGCATTGACTCAGAAATATGCCGAGCAACATGACGCTCTCTATCGGGAAATCAGCCTTCACGAACGTAATATACAGGCTAACCTCGATTCGGGGTCGAATGAATACAGTGGGCAGTGGGAGCAGATAAAGACCCTGCTGCGCAAATATTCAGAGCTGGAAGACCTCATATCAGCCAACTGGAGTGAACGGAAAGAGCTGTCAAAAAATCTGGAAACTGCAGTTTATAAGGTGCGGGATCTGGCGGAAACCTTGGGTCAGAAGACTGAGAAGGAAATCTCTCATTATGAAAAAATAGGTTCCAGTTTATCCTTGACCGTGATGGCGATAGGGCTCGTCGCCTTTTTAGTTATCGGTGCCCTGATTGCCAATTCAATTGTCAAACCGATCAATAATATCGTTGTCGGTCTCCGAGATGTGGTCGAGGGCGAGGGCGATCTGACCAAACGCCTTACAGTGACCAGCAAGGGTGAGGTCGGTGAATTGGCCCATCTATTTAATGTCTTTATGGGAAAACTTCAGTCTCTGATAAAAGAAATTGCCGGAAATTCCAATATTCTGGAAAGCTCATCGGCGGGATTGACGGTCATTGCCGGACAATTGTCAAATGGTACAGAGCAGATGTTGGCACGCTCGAAGGATGTTGCAATGGCCGCAGAAGAAATGAGCTCGACTATGAATAATGTGGCCGCCGCCAGTGAACAGGCCTCGACCAATGTCAATATGGTGGCGGCTGCAGCAGAACAGATGACCGCAACGGTCCGGGAGATAGCACAAAATTCCAGCAAGGCAAGGGAGATCACCGAACAGGCAGTGAACAATACCGACAATGCAACTGCTAAAGTCAATGAATTGGGAACGGCCGCTGTAGAAATCAGCAAGGTTACTGAGGTAATAACGGAGATTTCCGAGCAAACGAACCTGTTGGCCTTGAATGCAACCATTGAAGCGGCCCGGGCTGGTGAAGCGGGAAAAGGGTTTGCCGTAGTGGCCAATGAAATCAAAGAATTGGCCAAACAAACTGCCGTGGCTACTCTGGAGATCAAGACGCGCATTGAAGGCGTTCAGACTTGCACCAACGAAACTGTAGCTGAGATAGGTAATATAACGAAAATTATAGAAGAGGTTAACAGTATAGTTGCTACCATAGCGACGGCAGTTGAAGAACAGTCGGTATCCAGTCAGGAGATATCGAACAGTATCTCTCAGGCCTCGCAGGGAATAGAAGAAGTCAATCAAAATGTCAATCAGACATCCGCTGTATCATCGAATATCAGTGCTGATATTGGCAGTGTCAATCAAGGGGTTAAGGATATATCAGACAGCAGCACTGAAATTGATGTCAGTGCAAAAGAACTTGCTCAACTGGCGGTACAACTGAAAAATCTCGTGGAACGTTTCATTGTATAGATGAAAACAACCTATGGACCCCAGAGTTCTTATACTGACAAGGGAGAATTGAGAAATGGCCATCCCATTCATTGATAAACGCAATATGCGTTTCTCCTCAATGAACTGCTTGAGGCAGAGCAATTAACAAGCTACGAATATTACCGGGAACATTCGCAAGATACCTATAGTGCCATCATTGATGTTGCCGAAAAGATTGCCACTGAACATTTCCATCCTCACAATACAAAATCCGACCAAAACGAGCCTGTGCTGGTTGACGGTCGCGTAAAGATTATCCCTGAAGCCAAAGAGGCCATCGGCCATTTTGCCGAAGCGGGGTTCTTTGCCGGTAACCACAGCGAGGAGCTTGGTGGCATTCAATTGCCTTGGGTTGTCAACCAGGCTTGTTATGCAATTTTTTAGGCAGCAAATATTGCGACAGTGGCCTATCCATTTCTTACTATCGCAGCAGCCAATGTTATTGAAGCATTCGGGTCTGAGGAGCTAAAAGCTAGGTTCCTGCCGCAGATGCTGCCATATCTAAAATATAGCTTTCTTGAGGATCGCCAAATAAAAGATGTCTTCTGCTTCAAACCTGTGGCCGTCCAGATTTCAGGCTCAGGTTGTTTGCCCTGATTGTCTTGGGGGCAAGCATCATGTCTGCCCCCATGACAATTAACATCTCGATCAGCACTATCATTTGCAAGTATCTGTAAGATGTAATCAAAACCTGTTAGTGAAAACGGTCAGATCGGGTCTTGATTTCTACAAATTATGTGTGACTAAAATTGTGACCAAACAGAATTATGAACTGTGACTTGTAATTATAATGAGTGATATCCAGCTCAGAAAGGAGATCAATGGAAAAGCATTTAATATTAACTTGTTAAATCACTTAATATCATCTGTCATCTCTTATCGTCATCTGCTTGCACATGGGTTCGACTCCCGCCGCCTCAACCAAATAGCTGAAAATATTACATAAAATACTGTTTTCTGAAACGGGAGCCTATCCTTCACCCCCCCTGGTAATCATCAGCGACACCAGAGGTGAAAGATGGGCTTTTCTATTTCTGAACAACCTTTTGCAGCTGATATCGCATCCGGATTTGCGTAGGATTGAACGGATTTGGTCAATCTGTAGGGTATAGGCTGGTGTTCTATTGCATTTTTAAGAGCTTCTCTTTGGAAACCTTTACTTTACAGTTACTCCATTTCTGATCAATTTCATGGGAGCAGGAAAATCTACCTTATCAGAAACACCCTTAGTCCTTAGTCTCCTTCCTTTCTCTCTGGCTTGAGAGCGCCATTGGATATCTTTATCTCTTGCCTGCTTCTTTCTAATTCCCCTGATCATCGGCCTTAACTTAAATTTCACATCAAGCAACTTTTGTGGTATCTTTTCAAAGATAGTTTTTGGGCTTGATAACAAATTAGTGCCTGGCAGAAAACCCCAAATTTTTGAAAAAATCGCACCGGCGCGGTCACAGTTAATGCGAATGAGTTTCTCTTCGGCAGAATCTTTTGTCATTTTTGCCTCGCAGATGACAATGATTCTCACCTGCTACGTAGGCCAGACATAGCTCTGCCATCGACTTTGCAGCCGGATGAGCCTGCTCTTCTCAGGCTGCTTTTTTGTAAGATCCGCGTTTGCGTTGAGCGGCCTCTTGTTCCTGTTGACGCAACACCGCACCCAGGCGCTGTATGTTACGTGCCACCACCGCCATGGCAATGTAGCGTTTAAATCCGTTGAGACCGTGATCGGGACATTTGTCCAGTCCGTGGACTTCAAGGGCGTTGATCGCCGATTCCACCGCCGAGTGTTGTTTGCGCAGATTGACAAATTCAGGTTCGCTTTCGCGAGCTTTGTCGGCTTGCGAGAGTTTACCCTTTTTGGGTAGTACCACACACTCAAGACGCGATTTCAGAACTTCCTGATTGGCGGGACTAAAGAAGCCTTTGTCCATGCTGACCGCTCGTAAGGTGGGGAACTTCTGCTTGGTTTCGCCCACCATGGCAAAGGCCACCTTGTCATCGGTGATCTTTACCATCACTCGGTGATGCAGAATAAAGCGGTCCTGGTCTTCCATAATGCACACACGCAGTCCCAATTCCACCGGAACGCCGGCCTTCCCTTTGCTGATCCATTCGGTATGCGGTTGAAACAGGGAAAACACCTTCTCGTCGTGAGGAATACGTTCACCCCGGAGCACCCGCCTATCAATCTGGTCGATCTGCCGACGGGCATGTTCCATAAAATCATTCAATACGCTGAGCCAAGCCACGGAAAGAGGGTCGTGCGGGCTGACCTGTTGGCGGGTGTGGTCCGCTCGGGTCAGATATCCCTCCGCCACCTCCAGGTAGGCACGATGAGCATCTTTAATCTCCTGATCTTTTTGCTGCTGTTTGCTTTCGTCTTTGGACGTGGAGTGCTTGAGCCGCTGTACTTTGCGGTACTGCCTTTTGAATTGACGCTGGTGGTAGCGGTGTTGCCGCCATCCCGGCAGTTTGTAGGTGGAGGACAGTTCAGCACTGATTTCGATGACCTTACGGATAGCGTCCAGGAGCAGGTTGATGTCGGTTGGAAAATGGACGTCTGTCTCCACCACAAAGGAATCACAACGGCCTACGACCTCCTCTTCCGTTTTTTTTTTAATGCCTTGTGTCCCGCTCCGACTATTACCCGGTTGAGCCGATCGAGGATTTCCGGAGTAAACAGCCGCAGATTATCTTTGAGGGTCTGCAGATTATAATACTTCTCGTCCGCCCAATCACTGTGACCGAGCATTTGCCGAAGGGTCTTGTGTTCGTTGGCCAACTCCTGGATACGGTCATAATCGGCGTTGAGCCCCAATCTGAGCACCCCCAGCACCAGAATCTGCCATTGTGTCATGCCGGGGCGACCGTTGTTGGGGTCGGCCTTGACAATCTTTCCTTCAATTTGACGCTCAGGCAACACCTCTTCCAGAATGGCAAATATCGGACCGCGCAGTTCAGGTGTGGTGTAGAGATGCTGGAGTCCTCGGAGGATTTGCGGGATATCATCGCGTGATTTAGGGTCCAGCTTTATGTCGGCGATAGCCAGTTCGCCCAACTTCATTTGTGGCACGATTACTTTACGCATGAGTTTTTCACCCGACGAAGATTTGGCGGTTGCAGTCGTTTTATCCCTTAGAGGCCCTGCTGAATGGTTTTACCGAAAAGTAATATACAATACATTACAACACGTTACATTATTACTCGACATCCGTCGCTATCTACGCGCTCATTTTCTTCGTTTGTGGGTTGTGATGTTATCGATTTGATTTTGTTAACACTTTTTAATTTTCTTCCAGGCACAAATTAGGAATTGTGATTTTTTTTTTGATTCATCCGGCAAACGAGTACCTGCATATGACATCCTCTGCTGAGGATGAGCTCTTTCCTTTATCTGCTAGGGTTTGGTGTCTGGGTACTCGTTTCCCGGATGAGCCGATTTTTTATGATGGATGGCGGCTATAATAAGAAAAAGTCAACTTGAAATGTCATCAAATGTCTTGAATTTTTTTATAACCAATTGGAGCCAGTTATGAAAAACAGACATAAAAGAATTAAACACCTATTAAAATACCACGAAGTAGAAAAGGTTGGCATCATCAAGCCTTTTACTACTGCCATTATCATTCTGCTGATCGGTGGATTACTTGTGTCTTGTTCTAATTCTCAAGCTTCTGCTATTGAAAAGGAGAAACTATCACTTGGTATTTCTCAGTCATTTTTGTCGATTCCTATTTATCTTGCGAGAGAGAAAGGTTTCTTTGCTGAAGAAGGTCTAGACATAACAATTATTGAATATTCAAGCGGCAAACTTGCTACACAAGCAATGCTTTCAGGGGAAGTTAATGTATCTACCGCTGCTGACATGCCGATTGTTTATAATGCATTCAACCAAAAGGATTTTTATATTCTTGCCACATTTACTTCCTCATACAATTTCACCACGCTATTGGCTCGTAAAGATCTCGGCATTGAAAAAGCAGCCGACCTGAAAAATAAAAAAATAGGGGTTAACCAAAAGACATCAAGCCATTTTTATCTCGGTGCATTTTTAGCTGATAATCTTATTCCTATCTCTGACATAAAAATAGTGCAGAAAGAAACAGTTGACCTTGCAGACGCTCTTATTAATGAAGAAGTTGCCGCTATTTCAATCTGGCAGCCTTATGGGGAAAAGGCCAAAAATGTTTTAGGCAACAAAGTTGTTCAGTTATCAGAAAAAGAAATATATAGAGCCACATTCAGTTTGGTCGTTAAGAGGGATTTCCCGCAAGCCCATAAATCAGCTTTAAAGAAGTTACTCATTGCATTGAATAAAGCGGCTCAATTTAGCAAAAACAATAAAGAAGAATCTATAGACATTATTGCACGAATATTTGACCTTGAAAGAGGCATTATCGCTTCATCATGGGATGGATACAAATTCGGCACTTACTTGGACCAAGCATTGCTAGTCGGCCTGGATGATATCGCCATGTGGGCAATAGAGAGTAAAATAGTTGATCAACAGCAGATGCCAAATTTCTTAGATTTCATTTATCCTGATATCTTAAGTTCTGTTTTCCCTCAGGGAGTGACCATAATACGCTAAGCCAGCCAGAGGCTAAATGAAACTAAAAACAAAACTGCAAATTACTCTGCTGATTGTTGTAATATGGGCTGGCATATCCGCGTTTTTTGTCTACTCATCTGCAAAATACAGTGCTGAAAGAGATCAAATAACTGAACTTATTAGTCACGTTACCAAACACACCTCCAGTTTTAACAAATCTGCCAGTGAGTATTTGATTAATCAAGCCCCACGCCCGCTCCAACAAAGCAAATCTAATCTTAATTCACTCAAAACCCTCTTAACAGAACTTTCAAAAATTTTACCTGAGAAAAAAGAAGAATTTACATTAATCAATCACGAAATTTCTCAAGTAGACGAAATACTAAATGAACTGGTGCGTTTATATAAACATAGAGAAATTGTTTCTCCACAAGACAATATTCGAAACGATTTGACTCATAGTTTGATGAATAGATTGACAGGTCGAATTTTAGTTAAAACTGAAGAAATCGATATTAACGCTGAGAAAATCAGAAGTTTTTTTATTAATAAATATAGTCAGTTATCAGGAAGGAATAATTTAATTCTCCTCTCCCTTCTTTTTGCTCTTCTTGTTACTAGCCTGGGAACATCTATTTGGATTTATGGCAGTGTCGTCCCGCCTCTCGCGGCTCTTCTTAAAGGGATTAGGGGTTTGTCGTCCGGACAATTCGAAAATAAAGTGGTGGTTTGTCGTAATGATGAGTTGGGAGATATTTCTAAATCTTTTAACCACATGGCTGAAAATATACAAAACTACACAGAAACATTGAGAACCCAAAAAAAGATTTTGGATCGATCTCAGGAAATTGCACATCTCGGAAGTTGGCATTTCGATATCAAACATAATATTTTTACTTGGTCAGAAGAGGTATTTCGCATTTTTGGAAAAGACCCCCAAAATTTCAAGGGTACCTATGAAGATTTCTTGGACGCAATTCATCCCAATGACAGAGGTATGGTTGATAAAGAATACACTGATGCAATCAAAAATAATGTACCTTATGAATGTGTCCATAGGATTTTAAGGCCTAGTGGCGAGGTCAGAGTTGTTCAAGATAAATGCGAACATGTTATAGATGAAACCGGTTCAATAGGACACTCTTTTGGTTTTACTCAAGATATAACGGAGCAGTTTTTCCAGAATCAGCGCTACGAAAATATTATTAAAACATCAATTGACGGTTTTTGGCTAACTGACAAGCAGGGCCGTATACTTGATGTGAATGCGTCTTATTGTGAAATGAGCGGATACAGCCAGGAAGAGCTTCTGCGAATGGCCATATATGATCTAGACGACAATGAGACAATGACGGACGTTGAACAGCGTATTCAACAACTTTTCATTGCCAAATCATTGTATTTTGAGACTCAACACAGAAAGAAAGATGGATCGCTTTTCGATGTAGAGATCAGCAGTTCATGTGTTGGCCATGATGATGAAGTTGTTGTATTTATTCGAAATATCTCTGAACGAAAAAAAGCAGAAAATGCAAAAAAAGAATTGGAAAGGCGCCTCGCTCAAGCACAAAAAATGGAAGCTATTGGCACTCTTGCTGGCGGTATTGCCCATGATTTTAATAATATCCTCGGGGCAATTCTCGGTTACGCCGAGATGGTACAGGAGGATTGCCCGACAGGATCGATAATGAGGAGTGATATCGACAGGGTAGTCGAAGCAAGCCATAGGGCTAAAGAGCTTGTGAAGCAGATTCTCGCCTTTAGTCGTCAAGCAGAGTCTGAAAAAATAATTCTGCAACCAGCTTTTATTATAAAAGAAGCAATGAAAATGCTTCGTGCATCACTCCCTAAGACCATTGAAATCCAACAAAATATCGATCCGGAGGCTGGATTGATTCTTGCGGATCCCACACAGATCCACCAGATAATTACCAACCTTTGTACTAATGCTTTCCACGCCATGGAAGAAATAGGTGGCACTCTCAATATTTCCCTTAAAAACAAAGAATTATCGCTGGGCGATTTGGTCAGCGAACCCCGTGTGGAGCCTGGACTTTTTGTAGAACTCTCTGTTGGTGATACTGGCCCAGGAATAACACCAGAATTGATGGACAAAATTTTCGATCCTTTCTTCACTACCAAAGAGGTCGGTAAAGGTACAGGGATGGGTCTTGCAATTACCCATGGTATCGCAAAAAAATCTGGTGGCTTTATCTCCTGTAAAAGTTCACCGGACGAGGGGACAACTTTTTATGTGTATCTACCAGTTCATACAGATACGGCACTACCAGAAGCCGAGGCGACACCTGTAGAGATAATCCAAACCGGCATTGAGCATATTCTCTTTATTGACGATGAAGAGATGCTTGCTGAAATGGGCAAGACCATGCTCGAACGACTTGGTTATAGAGTGACAGTAGAAACAAATAGCATCGAGGCTCTGAAAATTATACAAAATCAACCGAACCGTTTCGACTTACTCATCACGGATCAAACGATGCCAGGCATGACTGGAAGTGACCTGGCACGACGTGTATTACAGATACGCCCAGATCTACCGATCATTCTCTGCACGGGCTTCAGCAACCTTATTTCGGAAGAAAAGGCCAGAATTTACGGGATAAAGGGGTTTGCGATGAAGCCTCTGGCGAAAAAGGATCTTGCCACACTTATTAGGAAAGTGTTGGATGGAGAGAAAAAGGAAGGATAATACCATCACCAAGCGGAGTTGCTACACTACCGGGCGTGTTGCTATTGCCACGTCGAAGGTCTGCATTTTCAATTCAGGCTTCAGGTTCTCCCTGCCACTGAATCCAGGAAATTGAGCTTTTCCAAATTCCTAACAGCAAAGATACAGTCTCAGACTGTAGATTATCCATGAACATCTTTACCTCAGTCGTGAGAGGGCATAGCTGAGCTTCTTCCTGAATCAAGTCATTCGATATTGCCGAAGCCCCAATCAGCAAATCCATATGCCCAATGATATTACCAGAACTCTGCAATAACTTAAAAAACTGGATACTATATCAAAACTGCGGTGCTGCTAAATACCATCCTCACTAGCTCCTTGTCCTGCCGTGGAACTTCCACGACCCGCCTTTTTCCTTTATCCTTCACCATCGTATGAAGTGAACCGGTTTCAATGGTGCGGGTGATAACCTCGTGTTCCTGATCCGTCAGGTTGAAGGAATGCATACAGTTGATTACCCGGGAAATCCGGAATGCTGTTACCAGGGTTTCTGTTGAGAGTGAATTATTCCACGGCCAGGCGGATGATCCGCAGCAGAGCCTGGGGGATAAGGTGTCAAAGGTCTTCAAGTCGCGAAAACCTGAAAGGCCGGGTACCGGGTAGAAGAGTGATATGCCGATGGCTGTTTCTTTTTCTATCAAAAATCTAAAACTGCGGGAAATGGTTTCCTTTGTATCTTCCGGAAAACCGCAGATGATGTAGGTGATTACTTTGCAGCCACTTTTTCTGCAGAGTGCAAGAAGAGCATTATACCTGTTAGTAGATCCGTGCCGCGTTTCCTGCTGGAGCACTGTGTCGTCTACCGATGCCAGTGTGAAATTGAACTGGATAAATCCGGCATCGATGAGTTCGCTGCAGATTTCATCGTTCATAAGCCGGTAGTCGATACCGTTCTCCGTGGTAAATCTCGCTCCCGGGAAGCGCTTTCTGCAGATACGGATTATCTCTCTGAAACGGGGCATGTCGCAGAGCAGATTGTCATCCTCGAAATTGAAGCAGACGGTTTTTCCCTCCGCTGCATTGGGAAGTGCACCGACCTGTGCGGCAACACGGTCGGGTTCCGCACCTCGGAAGGAGCGACCGTGCACCAGATGGTTTGCGCAGAACCGGCAGGCACTGTTGCAGCCGCGCGAAACGGATGCGGTATAATATACAGCATGTTTCGTCTCGCCTGTCAGGGCTAGAACCGGCTGAATAGTGCTACTATCGGTGGGCGGATCTACCATGTTGAAGATTCGTTGGCCCTTGTTTTTATACCCCAGTCCCGGAACAAGTCCTGGGTCAGAGGACTTGTCGGTAATGTAACCGATAAAGGGGAGAAGATTCGTTTCCGCCTCTCCGCTCAGCGTGAAGTCGATTGAACTGTCGCGCAAGAAATAATCGGGATGCACCGACACTCCGGCGCCGCATGCAACTACAGTTAACTCCTGCCACTTCTTTTTTATCGCTTCCGCAAGGTTCAGCGTACTTTCTCCGTAACAGAAAGCGAAGGTACTAATGAAGCACAGGGACGGATTAATCTCGGTGATTTTATCCGCAACGGCATCGTATTCTTCTCCGAAGCGGTGATACCTGGTGAAATAGGAGCTGCGGCCTGTTTCATTACTGATCAGAAAGGGAGAAAGATGGGCCAGTGCGGCCGGAAGGGGAAGGTGACGTTTTCGATTTGCATCGGCAAGGCTGTTTATAATGCGAACCTGATAACCGGCATTTTCAAGAAGAGTTTCCGCGATCCTGCTGCCGAGAAAGGAGATTCGGTGGGGAGTTGAGTAGAAATCTTCGATTGGCGGAATGGCAATAACGATTTGTAGGATACCTGGTATCATGAGTGGAATATAAAATAATTGCGCTGATATTTAAACCAATATAACGTAGTGGTGATGCCGGTTTTTTGGACAAAATAGAATCATGGCCAAGGTGTACTTTGGGAAGGTTTACCGAAGGCAGGCACTCAATAGGTTGACCTTGTTCCTGAATCTCTTCAACTGTCTAGAAAGATCGGAGATATATGGGCGAAGCCAATCTAAAAATTTAAAATAGTTCCTTCCCCATTTTATAACTTATCGATTTTACGGAGGAAAACGATGTTGCTTTTTGTCTGGCGCCACAGCAAACGTTTTTCCAGCTGGTCCATGCTGGATGAGCCGCATATCCACAAGGAAAATTATTTACAGGCTGATGTAACGGTGCTGGCACCGTCCAAGGCCGAGGCCCTGGTGCTGCTCGAGCGCAACGGCAACTGGAATGTCGAGGAGCTTCAGCTGATCGAGCCCGAGGTCCTTTCCCTGGATCAACCTCGTATCGTCACCAGCCATGTCGCATTTCAATAGAACATTGGCACTCGGCATCTCCTCCATGTGCTGAGTCTCTGTTTAAAAAAACGGGACAATTATATTGCATTCACCCTATAGATTTACAATCAGTATTTCCAGATCGATATAAGCTATGTTGACTTTTCTGCTAACCAGCAAAAGCCAAAGGAAGACTTGAACCCTTCTTTTTTCTTTCTTTTTCTGACCCATTTCTTTTGCAGGAGTCACTTCGTCTCCGTAATATTTTCTTACGGGGGTATCATTTCGCTTGCATCTCAATCAAGCATGGAAAATCAGTGTCAGAGAATTGTAAAGTGCTTCTCTCATCTCCTCTTTTCGGAACAGATGAGAGAAGAAACTTTCGGCTCTCATGTCTTGAATTGTTGGGTGGTATTTGCCGATTTTTCAGCCATTTTTTTCAGATCGTCCGAGGTTACCAGAATGGCATAGACTGTTTCTTCGACCTGAATCACTGCTTCGCCAACCGTATTGGACATTTTGGCCATGTCGGCCGCATAGACCGAGGCCTGTGAGACCTTAGTGTTGGATTCACCCAGGATCTCCGATGCCTGGGAAAGAGATCTGGCAATCTCTGAGACGGTCGCCGATTGTTCTTCGACCGCACTGGCGATTGAGGCGACGATATCGCTGTTTTGAGAGATGATAGCCGCCGTATCCTCGATCTCTGTTATAGTGGTTCTGGTCGCATTCTGCACTTCCTCGATCCGAGCCCTGATCTCGGTGGCAGCACCGGCCACTTGCCGGGCCAGTTCTTTTATTTCATTGGCAACGACCGCAAAACCCTTGCCTGCTTCGCCCGCCCGAGCGGCTTCGATGGTGGCGTTGAGAGCGAGAAGATTGACCTGGTCGGAAATTTCCGAGATGGTTTCAGTGACTTTGCCTATCTGATTGGCAGCCTGGCCGAGTTGGGAAATTTTACCCAGGGTCTTCTCCATCCTTGAGGTAGTCTCAGTGGTATTGATGTGAGCTTTTGCCGAAGTGCCGGCAATTTCAGAGACGGTGGCCGTTAATTCTTCAACAGCAGACGAAATAGAATGAAAATTACCGGCAGATTCCTCTATGACCGCGGCAATTTCATCCATGTCCCGACTCTGGTATTCGGCGGAACGAGATACCGTATAGGAAATGGTTTTGGCCGAGGCGGTTTTATCCTGGATAGTTCGGATGTGGGAATGAATAATGCGGGCCACTTCGTTGAGCTGTTCAGCGTCTCCTTGCAATCCTTTAATAATACCTTGAAGTTTTTCGAGAAAGACATTGAAAAAACCCGACACCCGGCCGGTCTCATCGCGAGAAGTGACGGGAAGTCGCTGCCTGAGATCGGCATCCCCCGAACTGATATTGGCGAGACCGACAGCAATCTTTCCAATCGGCTTGCCAATATGGGTGGCAACGAACAGCGCCCCGACCGCCGCGAGAAATATGACAACGACAACAATGGAAATAAGGGTTACAGCGGAATTATGAATAGTTTCGTCGGCTTTCGCCGTCATGTCAGCAATCAGTTTTTTGTTGTCCGCTCCGGAATTTGCCGAACTTTGCCGGGTTTCAATCACCTGACTAAAATTTTCCAGAGATTGGGTTCTGAAATCATTGAGAAAAAAAAGAGCCAAAATGGTAAGCAGAATCCCAAAGCAAACCGTGCTGGGAACGACAAACCAAAATATTTTTGATCGAATAGACAAAGAATTGAAAAAAGAAAGCATGTAACTACACTCCAGTGATTGCAAAGGTTGAATGAATTAATCGGAAAGAGCAAACGATAGAGACGACTATAGGAATGCATAAGTACCCAATATTGTTACAAGAGTGACAATGCTTAAAAAGTCGTTAACGATACACCTAGAAAAATTGAATTACAAGAAGATAAAATACGACAGCAATAAAATTAACTATTGCCCCAAAAGACTAACAAGTAGATGAGTTGTTCACTCAAATTTATCCCGCGTCAGTTATAGGAAACCAGAGGTATAGAAGCCATATGCAAAGCGAAGAATATAGAAACGGTATGTCTGTGTCTGTGTCTGTGAGAAGAGAGGTGCTGGGTGACGACTATGTCGACAAAGCAATCGATGCTGCAACCGATTTCACACACCTCCTGCAGGATTTAGTTACAGAAAACTGCTGGGTCAATGAAAGGGGTCATGTGAAAGTCTTCCTTTGGCTATAGCTGTTTGACTTAAATGTTGAAGGATCTCTATTCGATCTTGATCACGTTTGGAGTTCAGAGTCGAGTCGCCCAGGGGAATCACACCCCTAGGCTCTCACAGTTCCGGACGTGAGCCTCTCAACTCATCCGGCTCCTATCGTCCAGCCGGAGGCCGCATCCCAAGTATCTGCCAATGTGCAAACAGATAGGGATAACGAAGAGCTAAACGTCCTAACCAGTATGTCGCCCCCCGCTGTCGTCCTCTCAGTTTCTTAAATTTCCGCATGGCCCATTTTGTTATTATACAATTCAGTCTGTGAAACACCTTATACATGGCTGATTTGTGAAATTTCGCATAATAATTAATCCAGCCTCGCAGCTTGGGGTTAAACATTCGTGAAAAATCCTTAAGGGATTTGTCAGTGCGGTTATGAATCCGCCAACTCCGCATTTCGTCACATATTGATTTTGCAGCTTTATTACTCATGGCTGGCAGAAATCCGACAAAGAAATTTCCATTCTTGCTTTTTGCGCCTCGTGGCCTGAAAGTATAGCCCAGGAAGTCAAATTTGCAGTTTGGGTAGCTCCCCTGTCTCTTATCCTCTTTACAATAGACAATTTTTGTCTTCTCAGGATGTAATTCCAACTGGCACTCAAGTAGTCGCTGTTCAATCGCAGCACGTAACGTTTTAGCTTGTGATTCTGTTCTACAATGACAAACTACATCATCAGCATATCGCTCGAATGGGATCGCTGGAAAAGCCCGTCCCATCCATTTGTCAAACGCATAGTGCAAAAACAAGTTCGCCAACAAGGGACTCACTACGCCACCCTGTGGAGTACCTTTGTCTCTTGTTTCGATCGTACCATCAGGATGCTGAACTGGGCATTTCAACCACCGTTCAACATACAGCAAGATCCATTGGCAATCTGTATTATGTCGCACTGCTTTTAGCATGAGATCGTGATCAATATTATCAAAGAAACCTTTAATATCAAGATCTACCACCCACGCATACCGCCAACATCGTTGACGAGCAACCCCAACCGCCTCCAAAGCAGACTTGCCCGGACGATATCCGTATGAGTCTTCATGGAAGTGTGGTTCCAACTTCGGTTCCAGGGTTTGTTTGGCTACCATCTGAGCAATTCTGTCAGCCACTGTAGGTATTCCTAATGGCCGCGTCCTACCATCGCTTTTTGGTATTTCAACTCGACGTACTGCAGGTGGGAAATAACTCCCTGAAGACAATCGATTCCACAGTTTGTAGAGGCTGTTTTTCAGGTCCTCTTCAAAGTCGGCTATCGACTGTCCATCCACGCCAGCTGCTCCGCGATTTGCCTTTACCCTCTTAAACGCATCCCAAACTTGCTTCTTAGAAATCTGAAACGGCTTTGCTTCGTTCAAAAAGATCCTCCCAACTTTTGGTTGTCTTAATGGTAAAAGCTGAACAATGTAGCCCCTTCGCTCCACCCCCATTACAGGGATTTCGTCACTAATACAGGCTACTCCGCCCCTGTGCTCCGCATCGGTACTCTCACCCTCATGGGGTCTCCATTTGGATTTCTCCCTTAGCATCGGAACGACAGGTTCCCACGTTCCATACGAAAGCCAAGATCATGTTCACGCCACCTTTATGCCGGTCGCCGTTCGAGCAATAGACAGGCTCCCCTCGAACTTATCCAGGGATGGAAATAGTTCCCAGTTTTGACGACATCTTTAAATTTTCGACACCTCATCAGTGGTTCGTCGTTACTCGTCTCCATGATCCATACCTGATCCGATCTGGCCGGACCTTTTCCTTAACGCTCACCACCGTGACTCTTTACCACAGCAGCTTAAGGTGGTTTGGTGCCTGCTCCTGCAAGCCGACCCCGAGGGACCTACCCTCATCTTTCGTGTAGTTACGAGCAAAAACTGCTTGCTCTCGTGGCACACTATTTCCAATGAATATTGCCAAGTTCATATAAGATATCTGGACTTCTTAAAATAAAAATCCGTCCCTTTTTTGGCCCCCTCTTTTTGCATCTCTCACTCTAATAAATGTCAGTACTTGATGTGACAGACGATATACGATTTCGTTTGAACTTGTTACTTCCGCTAAGGTCCTTTAGATGACTTCTGACGAAGTCGTCGTCGGTGCAGTGGAGCATCCGCGAAACGGATTTTAGACAGCGTGGTGTTCGCGGCCAGACAGAATACTCCTTATCTGAAATTTGTACGCGAAATATGTGCGTTCCCAACATGACGGCTTCTTGCGGATTTGTCAGATTCCTTTCGACATAGTCTCCAGCGCGGTTTGAATGTCGGAAAGAATTTCATCGGTTTCCGCAAACGACAAGCTCATCAAATAACGGACAACCATTCATACAAGCTGAACGGTGGCTGCACGCCCCACAGCGATCCGAACTGAAGTAACTTCGAAACGCTCCCATGTTTCGAGATTTTGTCCAAATGTTCAGGAGTGTTGTCTCGTTGTCCAACTGGTCACCTTCTACCAAACCACTCTGGAAAGAACAGGGATATACCTTCAGATCCTCCGACACGTACATCGAGAATCTACCCGCGTCGCAAGCGTCAACCATTGAAATGTTGGTATTCGTTCGTGCAAACACTCCGCTCACGCAACATGCGTCAAAACCAACCTTCAATTTCCTCTGAGGTGAGGTAGCTAATCTGAAAAACTCTTCCAGTCTTGTACTGTGTCGCAAGAGCTTCTTCTCAAACACTTTTCGACCAGATGGTTTGTAGTTCAGAAAGACAATGGCGTTAATACCCTTCAGGAAATCGGGTGGCTCATTGAGCCAGTCTATTGCAGTGTCGATGCTGACGGCGTCCAATATGAAATGAACGTTGGTCTTAATACCGTTGTGGATAAGTTTCTTGATTGTCCTTGAAGTTTCATCGTACGGTGGGTATGCAGAAATAGCGACAGCACCGCAATGCTTTAGTGTGGTATCGAGGATTTCATCACTCAGGCCACGACCGTTCGTAGTGTAGTTCGGAACTATTCCTTTAAAAGCTGTGTACTCAAGGATTTCAGCAAAGTCTGGATGTTGGTTAGGGTTGCCGCCCCCCAACGCTACTTGAAACGTTCTCATATCTGCTGCCTGATCAATCACCCCCTTGTAGTTATCCAACGGCATGTGTTCACCATACCTAGTCGAGGATTTATAGCAAAAAGAGCAGTCTTTATCGCACCAATTTGTGATTGAAATGTCAATCAACTCCGGCCCGTGTGGTGACCAAAACGGGTCTTTCCCCCTCTCTTCTGGGACTCGGGCGAAGAAGCCGGTATCTGGATTGAAAAACGAAGTATAACCCAAGTTCTTGTAGCGGATGGCTTTTAGCACTAAATTACCAATAATTGTTGTAGGCGTTGATATAGAAGCGGTCTGACTCGATCTCAAACATAGCCATACACAGAACCGATTCCGCAAGGGGACCATCGCTACTAAGCTTTGCTGTGACGACGTTTTTCCCCAGTTCAATCGCATCTTTCATCTTCCCGACAACCTCCGGTGTGAACTCATGTGATCCTGCAAGGCTGTCTGCGGCTTCTTTTGTTGTGATTTGTTTTCCGTGGTGCCGAAGCGCGGTGCTGATCTCGGAGTACATCTGACGAAACAAATCTCCAACAGGGCCATCTCCGTCCACTCCGGCAGCTTCGAGAAAAACCTCTGCGCTCAACTCTTCGTCTGAGATGTATACAAACGACGTAGATGAGCTGTTCGTAACGAAGTCAAATTTGATCTTCATTCTGCGCCTCTTCTAGCTTTTCAATGCATTTCAGTATGGTATCTAGCTTGTTATCCTCGTACATGTCGTCGATGACCTGTGGCAGCCAAGTTACCATGAACACCCGATCTGCTTCCAAGTCCTCTTCGCTTAAAGCTTTCCCATATCTAATTTCCAAATACTCCGCCAAGTTCGCATACTCGATGGAATAATACTTTTTGAACTCACCTTTGACTTCAATAGATGCGATAAATAGTGCGTTGTAGACATCTCCGAAAATTTGCTCGCCAAGACCTCCACGAAATACCCCCAATGCTGAGAGGAACTCATTCCGATCAGGTTCCCATGAAGTTGGGAGAACCAATTTGACCTCATCTCTCATGGTTCCTCCCGCTCTTTTACTATTTCTTTTAAGCAGCTCTGCACTTTCACAGATGCCGCATTTTTGCAGGCTTCGATAGCGCCACTAACTTCCTGCATAAGCTGAAAATTTTCGAAGAAGTCTAGCGTGGCCTCTTTTTCATCCCAGCGAGCATATGGTGCAAAATGCAGTGCAAGTGCTAACGCCGGAACTCCCAATCCAAGTTTTTGATCTTTACTTAATTCATTGAAACTATTGAGTAGATCGCTAACACTATCCCTCCAATTACTATCTCGAAAATCGGAAGAACTGGAAAACATCGCGCTGAAGAACCGCTCAGATTCTTCATCATTAAAGCTGCTAACATGATCGAGCAAAATTCGAATATTTAAATGATCCGAATCCTCTCTTTTCCTGAATAGGAACCAGGCAACGTGCCGGATGTCACGTTCCACCGTGCTGTCTTTCAATACAGCTTCTACTCGTGCCACGTCTTCGGAGGTTTGAATGTCTGCCGACAAGAGCGACAGATTGTTCAGATAATGCTTTCGGAAGTCATCTGAAGCCTCGCAAACGGCTAAAACTGTGTCGTTGCTTTGCTTGCGTGCCAGGATATAGGTATACCGGAAAAAACCTTCATAGATTGGCCATTGGGGGATTTTCTCAAAAATGTCTCTCACTTGTATTAGATGCGACGCTGATAGCTCCATAACGATATAGTAAGCAATCAAGAAATCTCGCAGTTCGTCATATGTGAATGAGACATTTTCAACGCCTAGCGACGCAAGCCCTGTCGACGGGACTTCTCTCCGAAGAATGATATCCTCTCCTATCAACCGTTCAATAATTAGTCGCTCGGACTCATCAAAACCTTCAACGGATATCTGCGAGAAATTTTCTTCATTCAGCATTCGAGAGCAAATTTTGTATAGGGAACGTAACACGTTCTGTCTTGAAGAAGTCGGAAACTCGTTAATCTTTATGGTCAGATATCCCTCGAAGATATCACCCTTATAAATATCTGGCACATATCCAATATTTTTGCCTTCATGGATCTCACAAAAAATCCGCAGTAAGATGAAATCGTTTTTCAAGAACTCCGTTGCATGTTTGGAAAGACTAGCTCTGATATTAAAATGACGAAGGTAAGCGTTTAGCAGCCGAGATTTATTGTCGTCCGACATCTCGCTGCGAAGGTCTTTCACACGATACAGATGATGGGAAAATTGAGGTTCAAATACCCCTGCAAATTTTTGATCAAAAAATTCGTTCCGACAGGTTAAGACGATCTTTACGAAGTCGTACTGACACAAAGCTTCAAGGAAGACACGGAGCTCGGCAACAAACCCATCAAGGTCGCCAACTTCGTTTATCCCATCGATGACAATTACAAAAGGTTTCAGGCACTCTTCAGCAACATTGTTTAACAATGTGAAAAGATCGTGGAGGTTTGGGACATCTGGAGCAAATCGATTGTTTCTGATGTACAACAGAATCCGATTGGGACCTGGGTAGTCGTTCAATGAGCGAGCAGGGATAAAAATTATGGGAACCTCAAATGCCCTAAATTGATTTTCGATCAAGTCGCAAATGAAATTTGTTTTTCCTTGCCCCGCCATGCCCGTAACTAAAAAAATCTGAGCTTTGGCAATTCCAATTTTCTTGGAAATCTTCTCGAGCGACCTGAACATTCCACTTCCGCTTGATTGGATGTTAAACTGAAATACATTCCAGTAGCCGGTCAAGTAGTCGCTAGGTGCAAACCGCTCAGCACGATTACCATACCAAGAGAACGGAGAAACATTCTCTTGGATAGCTTCCAGCGCAGTACTTTGTTGAAACAGACGTTTCTGAAGCTCAGACAGGCTATTTGGTGCCTCCAAGGTGCTGATTTCGCATATAGTATCTGCAACGGGTTCGATTTTGGCCATGCCTAGGAGTTCATTGAAATGAGCTAGGTTAATTCGCCGGAGATCATCATCGAGCTTTCTGTAGAAGAACATGGGATTTGCGAAATATCGCATCTCTTCTTTTATTCCTGAGGTTTCAACAAAGACGGAAGGAATATATTTCTTTGTTCGCTTTTCATCCTCTATCTTTTGTTGACTGACGCGGAGGAATGCATCCAAATTGCTTCGAAATTGAAGACTTGAGTCTTTCTTTTTGAACTCTGTTTCGAGATGGTCATTGATGTGTTCGAGTTGCTCATTACTGCGCTCACCAAGCTTTTTCGCCAAATCTTGAAAATCGAGAATGTTGATCGAAGGGTCGAACTCAATTGACAGGCTCTTCGCCGCTTCTGTCAATTTTTGGGAGGTGTACGATTTCTGTCTCTCGGTTATTACATATACGTAGAGACTGTCAAAATCACTGCCAAGACCGTGAGACTCAAATTTCTCCAACGTTTCAACTACTTTACTGCTTGAAGAGTCAGAAGTGATTTGGATAGAGGTCCTGCTAGTTTTGCATCCTAGATCGACGGCTGGGAAGTTCATTTGGATGCGGTTTTGGTTGCACAAATCAGGGCAGTTGAAAGCTATCGCGCAGATGGGGATAAGGAAGTCCTCCGCGACGGTGTTTATGTCGAATAACCCCATGGCGTTAGCGACTTTCACCTCGTGTGCAAAACGCCCCAAAAGAGTACTTGATCGTTGTAATAGTTCTAGCCGTGTCATATTTTGATCAATACACTCGGGTTCTTAGTTTTCATTATTAGCATCTATGAGCACCTGCACAGTTTCCAACAATACCCTAAGTCAGCTTGGTGGCCGGGAAACATTTTCGCAGCTATTCAAGCAGTAAAATTAAGATCCAAGAAAATCGACTTCCATTTTCTGGACATCGCGGACTCGTGCTTTCTGCGAACTGCTGCAAGTGGCCGAATGCTGTCAGATAGGTTTCAACTTAGTCTAACATTGACTGATAGATTGATTCTCTAATTTCACATTTTATTGCAGCTCATGCTCTTTTTATCAGGCTCTAACGCAGCCAGAAGGGATGACAAAACCAAAGCGAAGCGGCGGTTTTGGCATCCCTCTGGCTGGCCTTGTGAGGAGCAATTATCCCTTTGTTAATCACCTTTCTTGTGTTTGTGAGGCTTAAGTGATGGCGTATTCCCAGGAGTTTTTTTATTATCCCGTTGACGCTTATCTGGCTTCCCTGTTGATTTAGCAGTTCTTTTTGGACCTGGTTTAATCCCCCCTAAATATTGCAGATAGATGACAAGAAAACATGAAAAAGGTAATATCCTCAAAATGTTAACTACCAAGAAAACAACTTTGAGGAGTCACCTTTTTCATGAACGTCAAGAATAACAAGCGAAGCGCCCGAGTGTCATCAAAAAAAGTTACCATCTGTAATAACGCCAAAGGGTTAACCAGTCAGGCTGGCCTTGTTCCTGTGGTGAAGTTTCTGCGCAAATGTGGGATGATAGGCTTGATAAACGAGACAGTAGAGCATAAACGAGGCGCCAATGCCCTCTATGATTCTGTTGATGCGTTGTTTCTCACCATAGTCGGCACAATAGGTGGAGCACGAGCTTTGAGTGGTGTCGTTACGGTATGGGCAGATAGTGTATTGAGGAGTTTGGCCGGCTGGGTTGCAATTCCTGATAACAGCACTCTTGGTCGTATATTTCGAACATTTAGAGAGCGGCAGATATCTCAACTTGAGACATTGAATCATCGGATGCGTGGGAAGATTTGGCGAAAATCTTTGAGAAGCGGTGCATCCACTATAGCAATGCGATTATGTCGTGTAATTGATGCCGACTCGACTGAGAAAACCGCCTATGGCAAACAACAGGGCGTCAAGAAAGGCTACAATCCTTTCCGCAAAGGCAAAGCGTCTTATCATCCTATCCTGGCTTTTTGCGCAGAGACCAAAGAGATTTTACAGGGTTGGCTGAGAAGTGGTGATGCATATACCAGTAACGGAATAGTCGAATTTACCAAACAGTTGCTGGCTCATTTACCGAAGAGTCAAACAATTTTGTTTCGTGGTGACAGTGGTTTTTTCAACGGCGACCTTTTTGACCTGCTCGACCGTTTTGGTCACGGATATTTGGTGAAAGTAAAGCTCAAGGGATTGAAGGAGCTACTTTTCGCGCAAACATGGGAACTGATCCCGGGTAAACCGGGCTGGGAGCAATGCGTATTTTGGCATCAATGCGGTAATTGGACTGTCGCTCGCCGTTTTGTTGCCGTACGTCAGGAACGGAAAAGTGAAAAGAAATCAGGTAATGGCCAATTGTTCGAGATGAAAGAATACGATTTCTTCTGTTATGTAACCACCGAAGAGTTGACCTGCTGGCAAATTCATAAATCCTATGGTGCACGAGCTGCCTGTGAAACGTGGATAGAAGAATGTAAAAACCAGATGGCTCTTGGTCAAATAAAGATGGATGATTTTTGGGGAAGCAGTGCAATATTCCAGTGTTCTATCCTGGCTTATAATACTGTTCGTTGGATGGCGCTTTGTAGTGGGGATAAACAATTATGTCGCTGGGAGCCATCAACGATACGCACGTTCCTGATTAGGGTGGCAGGAAAGTTACGGACAGGTTCAAACCAGCTCGGATTGAATACTCCTGCAAATCACTTACATCCGAAACAGTGGGATGCCTGGGTTGCAATTGGTTTAAGCTGAAGCTCCAGTTCCTAAATTGCAAAATGATGACAGTGGTTCCAGGGGACAGCTGTGTCCTTTTTTCTAAAAAAGATGGTTGATGGAGACGTTCCAACTAACGCGGAGCACCAACCTGGAGCGCTTGTCGTTTTTTTGTTGGTTAGGGTGAGGTGCAATTGAGTGTGATCAGTACGCGTGGACGTTAGGCTTTTCCGCGTGCGGATCGATTGCAAAATTTAGGTCATAGATTAAAAAAATTATCCCAGTGCTTCTTTAGAAAGGTCTCGAAATTGCCGAACATTACCCTGGAGTCATTGATACCGCGCCTTCTCCCCACGGGGACGTTTTACCCCATGGGGAGAACCTCGTATTCCGGTTCATTTAGACAAGCGTTTGCCTGTCTTTTTTCTATTTTACCTAATCGATATCGCCAGAGTTTTTATCATATTTTGCAATATAGCTTAAGGCACCTTGCAGATACCCTGGTTTCCGAATCAGGCTGCTTTACATTTTTTGATGTCTAGCCATGAGGAGGTAGTACCGGATTCCTGAAAGTCACTGATTGACTGACCAAGATCAGCGAGAAATGTTTCCAGCTTTTCGGTATTGAGAGATTTTCTGGACTGAGTCCTTTTGCCCAGGATGGAGTTGTTGACTTTTATCGTCCCCACCTGTTGGACGACACTCAAAAGGTTCTTTTTGATCGGTTCAATTCTCGCCTTCAAACTTTTTTCTTCGGCTTGCAAATACTGTAGGTCTTTTACAATATCTGCAATATCAGGAGCCTCCTGCGCCGCAAAACGTGGGCAGTCGAGAAGGTGGTTACAATATCCACCGCAAAGTAGACCCGGTTCGGTTGTTAACTCAGCCTCCTCTCCTTGCAGCATAGCTTGATACGCTGACCACATATATCCCGCCTTGGTCTTTAAGCTTTGAAAAATAGTGTCGCTTGGCTGGTAATCTGGAAAGAATCCAACTGCACCGTCCGCCAAATCGAGAGAAAGCAATGCTCCCTTGATGGTGTGATCAGGATACTGTTCCGCCAGGGCACCCATCTGAGTATATAGCTGCGATTCCCATGAACCATAAGGAGTTGAAGGGACCGAGCCGCTTTTTACTTCCAGGACGGATTTGACCTTGTTGATTTTTGAGGTGAAAACGAAGTCGATATGTGCCAGGAAAGGGACACCTTCGCTGTTGATTTTGATTTCCACTTGCCGCTCGAAGTTGCTGAAGCCAGCTTCGACGAAAACCTTGGCCACAATTTCTTCTGCCATATGGCCTCGTTCGAAACGAAGGAGTGTGGGAAGATCGTGCTCTTTCGGGCTCAGTCGATCAAGGATTACCTTTCGCGGGCATTGGCCGATATCTGATGCGCCGAGATAGTTTCGACGATCTCCGAGTGTTTCTTCTGTATGTTGTTTGGAGAGATTGCGTAAGCTTGTCTGGAAAATATTAATTACATCCATGATGTTCCTCTTGAAAAGTAAGAGGGAGGACGCACAACTCCCCTGAGGGACTGTGTTCCCTCCCTCATCGGGTAAAACTTCCGAATACCAATTGGATCTTGGTAATCTCTTTAGTCGGTTTGGTTAATGCACTGCGGAAGCAGCTTCTTTGAACCAGTTTTTGTTGGTTCCATCCCACTTGAAGCCTGCTGCCTTCAACAATCCTTTCTTCTCATAGACTTTGCCCCTGGCGATAAATCTATTATCAACACGCTGGATTTGCACGCCAGTGATCTGCGGTATATCCTGATTGTCTTGAACCGGAGGGGATGTCTCCGGCAACGAGGAAGTTGCTGGTGGTATTCCCGGTTGGGCAGATGGCTGGATTGATGGTTTAGATTGAGGCAATCCTTTGTACACAGGTTCCAGCAAACCTCGATATGCATCTGTTCCGATGGAGAGGAGTGAAAAGCACTTCTGGATTGCATCGGTGATTGCTCCTTTATACGCGTCTCCTACATTTTCTTTGACAATTTGCATCTGACCTATATGTGAACCTTTGCACATCCATTCCTTGTCTATACGGACAAACAGTATCACTTCGACAACTGCTTGTTGGTTAAAGATTTCTTTGGACAGAACCTGATGCTTCCAGTTTTCAGGCAGCAAGACGGCGTTTACCGCGTCGAACACATACTGGGGTTTATACCCATAGCGAATCCGGCCAATGAGATTTCCTTCCTTGCTGGTCATTTTGATTTCCTGAACAGCCTCCTTCCCATAAGAGCGAAGAGTATCATTTATCTCACCTACGATGGCTGATATAGTTTTAGTTTCTGACATTGTTGCATCCTCCGAAGAGATATTTTTAGGGAAAGCAACGAGCCCCCCGTCTGGGAGATCATTCTTTTTCCCGTTTGGGGTTTGTTTTCAATTGTAAAATAAAAGTGTAGTGCAAGTGTTGGGCATGGTGGCTGACAATAGTCAACGCTCAGGTCGAGACTTTCAACCTGCAGCTTTCTTGGCATTTTCTTCATCATTTTTGATTTTCTGCAACCAGGTCACCAATCCATACGTTGCAAAACCATAGACAACTGCTGCTCCAATAATCCGAAACATTTTATTCCTCCTTGATAAGTTATGGTCACCAGTATTGAAATCTTCAGGGTCCTACATGACTTGCCCCTCGCCCCAATATCCACATACTGCGCAGATCACCCTCAGTTCCTTGCCGTTCCTTACGGTCAAGTCGTTGCCCAGCACCTCACCAAAAGTAATAAAATGACCGCACTGTAACGCGAATTTCTTCCCGCATAATACCCGGTGAAGGATCTCTTTTAGAGCCTCTGGTCCTTGGTACTGCCGTTTTTGTTCCTTGTTCATTGATAGCCTCATAAAAGAAAAGCCCGCCAAAATCGATCTTGGCAGGCTACGTTGATAATTGTGAGAGGTAGGATCAGCGCTGGGCGAGCAGATAGCGCCTCTCGTAAAACTCTCCTAACGGTGAAGCCGATTCGATATGACTGGCGTCAATAAAGTTATCCAGCACTCCGTTCAGCATCTTGTTTTTCTTTGGCAAGGTCAGTAGATTTTTGTCACGTAGCACGTCGGTCACGGTTTCATGAAATCCCCAGAGTGTCTGGTCATAGACACCTCCGAAATAAAGGTCATTGAACCGGGCAAAATTGCTGGGTGGAATAATGCTATTAGTCATAATCTCAACCAACAGTATCTTGGCATCCCACTCGGTCAGAGAAAAGTTCTTCAAACCTTCATGCCAGGACTGAAACTTGGTGAGGTTGGTCACCATCTTCTTCATGGCTCGATAGGCCATGAACTCCAGCTCGTCGAAAATGAGACCCTTGGTGTGTTTCCTGAATTCGACAAATTCGCCACTGAAGGCAAGATTCTCGCAGACAAAGACACGAGTGCCGGCGGTAATGCCAAGGGCCATGGATTTGTCCATGGAATTGCGGATACCGATCGACCAGCACATTTCATCGCTGCCGCCGCTTAAATCCCAAACCCCGAACATCCTTTTGCCATTGTTAGCCAAGACGTACTGGGTATTGACAATTTCTAATCCTGTTGCCGCCACTCCTAAACGAATGGCGTCAATGATATGTCGATGATGAACTGGGTGAAAAGAGTTGGTGAAAGGAACTGCCGGAACCTGAATAACCTCTGCCTCTGTAACCTTATTGGTGCCGATCAAAATTGATTGGGACATGTGTTGCCTCCTGAATATTTGTGATTGTGAAACGAAAGAGCCTTTCCTGCCACGGTGGCTGGAAAGGCTCTGAGAAATGTGAATAAATTGTTTTGGTGCTAAACTGCTTACAGTACTGACTTGTCCTGTCGTATGGACTGCAATTGAAAGCTTTCCCTGACAAGTCCGATATCCTTCATGGGACAGGGTATCCAGAACGGATCGTTTAATATTTCAAGCCAACCCTCAACTTTGATTGCCTGCAGTTCGCTTAAATTGAAATAGCCGAACTCAGCGTACTGGCTACATCCGTTGAGCATGACGAATCCGAAAAAGGTGTCTTGGCCGTCCCACTCTATAACCCACCAGTGGCACTGATTGGCAGTGAAGTGGAGATGAACGATCTTCTCTTCCGGGTGGATATGCTCGGTTTCAGACAAGCGTGGCAAAGTATTAAGCTGTTCAAGCGTTGGTATGTTTATCATGTTGTTTTCCTGTGTTGGATAGGTGAAAAAAGAAAGCCGCCATACCCCCCGAAAGAGGTATGGCGGCTTAAAATTGCATTGAGTTTTTTGGGGCTGCCTGAGCAGGCAGCTTTGAACTATCGGTCAGTGTTTTTGATAAGAGAGTACAAAGAGGACTAAATCACAAATCGCCGGTTATCCTCAAAATTGTTGCCCGCGAGATGCCATAGGTCCGAGACAGTGCGCTTACTGAAGCACCGTCTCTCTTCATGTTTTTGATTTCTGTGCGTTCTTTCTCCGTTGTCTTTGGTGGACGGCCAAGGATCTTGCCCTCGATCCTGGCTCGGGCAAGTCCTGACTGTGTACGCTCGATCAGGAGATCCCGTTCCATTTCGGCAACGGCAGCCAGCATGTTGAGCATAAGCTTTCCCGCCGGTGAAGTTAGATCCAATTTACCAAGTTGCAGGACGATGACTCCTATCCCCCGTTTTGCGAGAGCCTTAATCGTCGCACCAACATCTTGTGCATCCCGACCAAGGCGATCGAGTTTGGCAACGACAAGAGTTTCACCGTTACGGATCTGGCTGAGTAATTCTTTAAACTGAGGGCGTTGTGATGCCTGGGTCTTTCCGCTAACGCCCTCATCAGCAAACCAGTAATCAACTTTTATCCCGGAGTTTTCGATCTCCAGACGTTGATTTTGGCTCGTCTGATCTTTGGTACTGACCCGGCCGTAAGCAAAGATTGCCATAGATTTTCCTCGGTGGATTTTTGACGGAGATATCCCTGTGCATGTTCAAAAACGGTCGAGAATTATATGAACATGTTCAATAGGATAAAGGCTAATTTGTGAACACTATTTTGGAGCGATTTGGGAGGTGACCAGAAACGGTCGTTTTTGAACGGTGGTAGTTGCCTGATCAGTAGCAGGCAAAGAAGTGGTTAGGTGTTAGAGGTGGGGTCTCTTTTGCTGTCGTCATTTTTAAAATAGGAGTTTGCGGACCAGCCGATGGTTTCGGTAATTGCCATGGCGGTACTTGCGTTAATAGTATTGCCATATCCGGGAATATAGCCAACCAGGAATTGAGAAAGTGCTCGGCCGCCATAGCCAGCAGGAAGAGTAAGTAATATGCTTTTGGCAGAGGTTTTGTTAATTTCAACACCATGCTCATGGCCGATAGCAATAATCATGGCTGTTTGCAATGCAGTTAGAACAGGCATATCAGCTCCAGGAAGTTGCGCAAGACCTGCCCCAATACCTCCTGCAGTCACGGTGGCTGTATGAATAATTGCGTGAACCTTCTGATTCTTTGTTGCCATGATGAGTTCTCCGAAGGAATGTAGGGGGGGGAATTGCTGAAAAGCTTGTCCACGCCGAACTTAGCTTTCCACACCCAAAAAATAAAGCGTCATTGTGTTGGGTAAAACGATGTGAAACCATTCTTTAGTAATATGTTCTCCTTGTGTATTAGAGTTAACGACTGATCAGTTGATAACATGTCAAGCTTTTAATATATATACAAAATACTGCTATAATGCAGCGTTACGCCGAAGGAGAAAATACGATATGCAACCCTGTTCTTGGCGCAATAAAACGCCAAGAGCAGGGGGTGTTTTAGTTTGCCTGATACCTGATACGGCAACTTATTTTTATAGTGTTGTTGGAATTGATATTCAATATGACTACTTCTGAGATATGGGTTGTCAGTAGCAGCACCACCACAACAAACCATCCTGTCCTATTTTAAAAATATCAATGAACAATCAGCAACTTAGGGTGCTCTATTTTAGACTATTTTTCTGGGCATTGTCGCGTTGGTTGTTAAAACAAACATTCCCCATTTGAGGGAGTTATAACCGAGCCCCTGGTTGAGATCATTCTTGATCAGGGGCTGTTCGGTTCGTTATTCTCTTTTCGTTACCGAAAACAAAATATTGCATTACGTTTCCGGAAATGATAAATCACGATATAATCTCCGGTAACGTTATTGTGTAAATATTTATCTGAAGGTGGGCTATGGAAGAGACAAAAGAAAAGTGTGTAGGGCGACCACGCAAGCATAAAGACGAGAAAGCTCGTGTTAGGGCATGGCGGCAAAAACAGGAGCGCCGGAGACTTGATCTATACGTCGATTCTTCTACTTCATGGCGGCTTGACAGGCTTGCTAAAGAATGGGGTTGTACCCTGGCGGCAGTGGTCGAACGTTTGACAATGGAGGCTGACGAGAAATATGAGGGCCTTTTGTTTCCGGAAACGGAATAGACGGGTTACTGTTTTTTTTGTCGTATTGAAAGTACGGTTCAGGATCATTCTTGGTCCGTTTTTTTTAGATTTGTCTCAAACCACCCTCTCGGATACAATTTCAGATCGCCTCCGACAAATCAATTTGCTGAAATTCTCTGGAACGATCTCTTACACCAGATCATTCATTTTTTGCCTTTATCAAAGTGAAAGATTTGAAAGTAGTATTAACGCCGAGGATGGTCAGAAATGGAGCAATTGAGATTGTAGATGGTCTGGAAGAAGCTCAGCTATGCCCTCTCACGACTGAGGTAAAGGTGTTCATGGATAAGTTCAAATCACAAATTGCTTTTTTGTTGTTAGGTTTTTGGGACACCTTCTTGTTTATCTCCACAGTAGTAGTGTAAACCTCGGCTAAAGGACAATTTTCATGAGGTTCACCCTGCCAACCTCAACGCCCTATATGAAAATGTCCACTTTTTACTACCATTTCAGTGTTGCTGAAAGTTTTTTTGGAAGCCTGAAAACTGAGCGAATTTTTGATTCTTCTTATGTGACGAGAGAAGATGCTCGGAGAGCATGCAATTGACTATATCGAGATGTTTTTATCAACACCAGGCGTCATTCTTTCTGAGGTATCTTAGCCCAGCTGAGTTTGAGAAACTGATGGTTTTTAAAAAAAGCTGCTTAAGAAAAGTGCCCGTTTTTACTTAACCACTTCATGTACTACTTCAGGCTCAACTAGCTCAAGCGTGAAAATGAACGTTTGCGAATGAAGCAAGAAATTGTAGCAGCCTTTTTTGCATAAATATTTGACTAAGATTTCATTTAATTGATACTGTTAAGAAAACAGGTCCTCATTATTTTGTTATTTACAGTAATGCAAGTGAGATGAGGTTGTTTCTCTAGTTGAAAGAAACGTGAAGAATTAGCTACATGTCAATCTCGAGTAGGGTGAGCGAAGACTCCGAGACGATGATTTTTGGAACATATAACTAGCCCATGGGGTATAGTTTTGGTGCTAAGAACTCCTTTGCAATACTGCAAATGGAGTTGATGTACCGGTAAAAATATGCGATTTGGCTGGGCTAAAAGAAGTATCGTTGACTACATTGATTTGTTTTATAACGGCAACCGGCGGCATTCCTATTTGGGGTGCATCTCTCCAATGGAATATGAGCGTTAGTGATACCTGAAAAGAGCCGATTAGGAAAATTTCCAATTTTAGTTGCCCACCTCAAAACCTATCCATCGTGACCATAATGATTAACAGATTTGGTTTGTTTTAAAATCTACCAATAAAGGACATAAAGATTCATGCAGACAGTCTCTAATGAAATCGTTTTTATTCTTGATAACCTTGTTGATTATCAATCCCTCGTCACAGGTATATCCAAAGATACCGCGGTATACGTTCTCGACGCTGAGGGAGACGCATTATCGCAGATAGCAGCAATTACCGCCGAGTATTCAAATATCAGCGCCATCCATCTTCTCAGTCACGGCAGCAGCGGTACTCTTGATCTTGGATCACTCAAGCTCACTGAGGCAAACCTAAACGACAATGCTGATACGTTGGCACAAATCGGTGCATCGCTCAGTGATAACGGAGATATCCTCCTCTATGGGTGTAACATTGCCGATGGAGAGAAGGGGGCGGATTTCATCGGAAAACTCTCCCAGTCGACTAGGGCTGATGTCGCTGCATCGGACGATTTGACCGGTTCGAGTGCAAAAGGGGGAGATTGGACGCTTGAATATACCGATGGAACCGTAAATACACAGGCATTAACGCTTAAGTATGATGCTCTTTTGGCGCTTCCACCTGACGGACTCTATACTTTTGCTGATGCAAC
Source organism: uncultured Desulforhopalus sp. (assembly GCA_963677465.1). Lineage (GTDB taxonomy): Bacteria > Desulfobacterota > Desulfobulbia > Desulfobulbales > Desulfocapsaceae > Desulforhopalus_A. The sequence goes on from OY781976.1 coordinate 3,962,091, forward strand.
TGATGATGATCATGATGGAACTTGGATAACATCTGATGGTTTTTTCACTATCTCCGCATTGGATGGCTATGGAACACCGGATCAAGTGAAAGCGGATGGCTTTGGCGCTTATATTAATGATGCTGCTAATACCAGTTCCGGAACCTCTTATATTGAAGTGGCAGTAGCCACTGGGGGGAGCTTTTCTGTTTCCACTGCGGCCATTGGGGATTACGAACCGCTTAGTAACCCCAACAATAATAATTTCACAAATGTTTATGCCGTTGGTTATGCCAATGGTTCTCAAGTAGCTATTACATCAACTCATGATAGTACGGGTGTGTATGAAACTAATTATAGTTTTGATTTTTCAAGTTTTAGCGGTGTAATAATTGATACGTTTCGAGTTTATTACTCATGGAATACCGGCACAATGCAAACCCTTTTTAACCTTGCAAGTTTGTCGATTGTCGGTGCTTCGCCAATTTCGCCTCCAGGCAGTGGCCCCACCGTCACCGACGCCAAGATTAGCATCAGCCCCAGCAGCACTGGCACCGGCGGCGTCTACAAGATCGGCGACACCGTCACCGCACAATGGGACAACAGTGCCACCACCGGTGACAACAGCAGTAACATCACCAGCGTGACCATGGACTTCAGCGCTTTCGGTGGCGGTACCGCAATTACGGCGAGCAACAACGGCAGCAATCATTGGATCGCCAGCTATATCCTCACAACCGGCAGCATCGACGCCACCGGCCTCAACGTCAGTGTCAAGGCGACCGATGATTCGGGTAACACTACCACCGCCGACACCACCAATCTCTCGGTGGACATCATTGCCCCCATCGTCACCGACGCCAAAATTTCCATCTCCGGTGCCACCGGCACCGGCGGTGCCTACAAGATCGGTGACACCGTTACCGCCACTTGGAATAATACCGGCAGCGGTGACAACAATGCCGATACTATCAGTACAGCCACCGTCGATTTCTCCGCCTTTGGTGGCGGCACTGCGGTAGCGGCGAGCAACAGCGGCGGTACGTGGACCGCGACTTATTCCATTGTTGCCGGTGCCGTCGACGGCATCGACAATAACGTCTCTGTAACCGCCACCGATAACGCAGGCAACACCACGACCACTGTCGACACCAGCAATTCCGTCCTGGACAGTATCGCCCCCACTGTCACCGACGCCAAAATTTCCATCTCCGGCGCTACTGGTACCGGTGGAGTTTACAAGATCGGCGACACCATCACCGCTACATGGGATAACACCGGCAGTGGCGACAACAATACCGACACCATCAGCAGTGCCACATTCGACTTTTCTGCCTTCGGGGGCGGTGCGGCGGTAGCGGCGAGTAACAGCGGTGGGACGTGGACAGCGACCTATACCATCGTTGCTGGTGCCATCGACGGCACTAATAAAAACGTCAGCATCTCGGCAACCGACAACGCAGGGAATACCATCACCGCGATGGATACCACCAATGCGACAGTAGACAATGTCACTCCGATGATTACGTTTAGTTCGCTGTCATTTTCTGCGGACACAGGGACAAGCAGTACCGACTTCATCACCAGCGCAGCCTCCCAGATCATAGGTGCGACCCTGAGTGCAGATTTGAGCGCAGGCGACATTGTCTATGGATCACTCGACAACGGTAGCACCTGGACCGATATTACTTCTTTAGTCTCAGGAACGAGCCTCACATGGAACGGTGCTACTCTTACGACCAACAGCACCTTGAAACTCAAAATGACCGATGATGTCGGTAACGACGGCACAATCGCTTCTCAGGCCTATATTCTCGACACGACGGCTCCGACAACCACTGTTGAAACCCTGGCCTTTTCTGCGGACATGGGGCCGAGCAGCACCGACTTTGTCACCAAGACCGCCGCTCAGACGATCAACGGAACCTTAAGCGGGATTACCATGAGCGGCGAGATCGTCCAAGTTTCATTGGATAACGGTTCAAATTGGGTTACGGCTACGAATACAATCGGGCAAAATACCTGGTCTTTGGCCGGGCAGACTTTGGTTGCCAGCAATACGATGCAGGTACGGGTTGTTGATGTAGCAGGTAATAATGGTACGGCGAGCTCTCAGCTTTATATTCTTGATACCATCGCCCCTACCGATATGGTTCTGAGCAATAATACAGCATCGACATCTGCAGGAGTAGATGCCGTTCTAGGTGCTCTTACATCAACCGACGCTACAGCTGGCGATAGTTTTACCTATACATTGGTTGCAGGAACGGGCGATACTAATAACGCTTCGTGTAATATCAATGGAACAGATTTACGGGTCAATAACCCTGCGGCACTGGGAGCGGGTACTTACTCTGTGTTGGTACGTACAACTGACCTAGCGGGTAATTCTTACGATGAAGCTCAGAGTATTACCATCACTTCCATTCCTACAGTCACGATTACAGCAGACGACAGCAGTTTAAAATCAGGACAAACAGCAACAGTGACGTTTACGTTCAGCGAAGCACCGACAGGATTTGACGCTAGTGATATTACGGTTTCAGGAGGAACACTTAGTGCAGTTTCAGCCAGTAGTGCAGCGGTTTATACCGCTACGTATACCCCAGTTGCAAATACTCAAAGTATAAGTGAAACCATTTTAATCGCTGCCGATACCTTCACAGGAAGCGGCAACAACAATCTTGCAAGCAACACCCTCTCTATCACGGGTGATACTCTTGCTCCAACTGTAACCTCCATCGATCATCAAACACCTGCTACGGCTGCCACCAATGCCGATTCCCTGGTATACCGCGTCACTTTTACCGAAGCAGTCACTGCGATCGATACCGCTGACTTTAGCGTGACAGGAAGTACTGCAACCGTTACCAATGTCGCTTCCGCAGGTGGCAATGCGTATGATATTACCGTCTCTGGAGGTGACTTGGCATCGGCAAACGGTACGGTCAGTCTGGCCTTTGCCGGTGGACAAAACATCACCGACACCGCTGGAAACGTACTGAGCTTAACAACACCGAGCGGGACGAACAATCCTTCGTATACGCTTGATAATACAACTCCCATCGTCAACAACGTTGCTGTGCCATCAAGCACTACGCATGGATTGGGAGACGACTTGGAATTTGTGGTTAATTTTAATGACAATGTCAGTGTCGATACAACTGGAGGAACACCACGTATTGCTCTTGATATCGGAGGGACCAATGTTTACGCTACATATGTCTCGGGAAGTGGTACTTCCGCGCTAACCTTTCGCTATACAACGCAAGCAGGCAATACAGATACTGACGGTATCACTGTTGGAGCTTTATCGGCAAATAGCGGAACCCTTCGTGATATCGTTGGAAATAACGCGACATTAACACTTAATAGCGTCGCACCTACGACCGGAGTATTGGTGAACACCGCACCTGCCGTGACTCTGACAACCGATCACGCCTCGATCGCCGAAGCAGCAGGAACGGCAACCATCACGGCAACGCTTAGTGCAGCAGCATTAACCGATACGACGGTTACTCTGACACCTACGGGAACGGCAACTGGAGGCGGCACCGACTATACCCTGTCATCGACAACGATCACAATTACCGCTGGGAATACGACGAGGACGGCAACTGTCACAGCCGTACAGGATACGACTTATGAGGGAAATGAAACAGTTAAACTTGATATTTCGGGAGTCGCTGGAGGAAATGGTGCATATGAAAGTGGTATGCAACAAGTAACACTTACCATCACGGATGATGATGTTGCACCCGCAACTCCAAGTAATCCAGCAACTCCAAGCAATCCGACAACTACAGTAGACGGTGCAACAGTAGAAACGAATGTCACTACGGATGCAAATGGTAACACGACAGAGCAAGTGATTATTTCACCGATTTCCGCCAGCCGAGTAAATCAGACGGGTGCGGAGACAACTGCAGATGTACCACTTTTTTGGGGGGAAAGTACTCGTACTGATTGGGCGACAACAGCAAGTCTACCAACAGGTATTGGGCTGAGTACAACAGGGGCACGCTCACCACAAACGGGACACACAATAGTGGATGCGCTCAATGATCTCACTGCGATTATTAATGAAGTAGCTCCTGATAGCGACATAAGCAAAACCAATATGCTCAGTGGCGGAAGTGATTTTCTTCAAACCTTAAATAATGTAACCGATAATCTGGTAGTTAATCACATAACATTGACAAGTACTAATACAACGGCATCTATTACGCCGATTTCGATTACAGGTACAACTAACGCGGTTCATACGGCATCGGGGGATATGGCACCAAAGGAAGCATTGGTTATTGATGGACGTGAATTGCCGGCCGGCTCTATACTTGAGCTTCAAAACGTTGAATTTGCAGTCATTTTAGGCGACAATCTTATTGTTCGCGGCGGTGCAGGGCAAAATATTATTTTTGCCGGAGAAGGCAATCAAAACATTATGTGCGGACCGGAAGATGATGAGCTTCACGCAGGAGCAGGAAATGATACAGTTGGCTCAGCTGGAGGAGATGATTTAATCTTTGGCGAATCAGGAAATGACACGGTATTTGGCGGCGAAGGAAATGATTTGCTACATGGAGGTAGTGGTGTCGACATAGCCACTTACTCTGGCAATATGAGTGATTATACGATTACCAGAGATGAAGGAAAAACTTATATTACCCTTACAGACAACCCTGATGGTATTGATACTCTGATTAATGTAGAGAGTATACAATTTGCTGATAGTACCTATACAGTGCAAAATGATTTGGAACTGACGCAAATTGCTACATTGTATCACCAGGTATTAGATCGTCAAGCAGATATTGATGGATTCCAGTATTGGACCAAAGGCACTTCCTTATCACTGGGCCAAATAGGCATATATTTTATAGACTCTCAAGAGTATGTCGCCAAAAGTAATGCGCATTGGGGCGATCTTGATCCGGCAGGTAAAGTAGAGGCTTTTTACGAAGAATTCTTAGGCCGTGCATCTGATGCTAATGGTAAAGCATACTGGCTTAATAATATACAGGCAGGTATGTCGATGGAAGCTGTAGCAGAAGGTTTTATAAATTCTGTGGAACTGCAAGGGATTTATTTAAACACAATAGATTGGAATTTCTCGATTTAATACTGCATGATTACTTAATCATATCAATCATTTACTGTTGCCATTAAGGGTCAGTTTTTTCCTCGCACGTTAATGGCAACATAACAATAGCTCTCTAAATAATGAGTCAAAATCGATAATCAAGAGTTTCATCCAGGCAAAGTTAAACTGGAGTCATCAAAGATTGCTTCGACAGAAACGTTAGGCAACGTGGTTGATAGTAACTGAGAGGTAAAGCAGATATAGACTAGACTGACTAAATAGTTAGCTGGAGTTATTGAAAGATTGGCCGACATTCTTTTCCCAGACCAAGAATAAGGTTGCCGGAAACTAAATGACTATTGGAATAAGTTTCCGGTTACATTATTATTCCCTCAAGACAAAAAATCAGAAGGGGAAAAATTTATGTCCGAATCAAACACCAAGCGAGCTGGACGACCACGTAAACATTCCGACGCACAAACCAAGATAAAAGCGTGGCGGGCTAAACAGACCGGCCACAGATTAGATGGTTATGTCGATAGTAAGGCACACTGGCGTCTTAAAGCACTGGCTAAAGCTTGGGAATGTTCGTTAGCTGGAGCTGTTGAACGATTGGCGGTTGAGGCAGATAATAAATATTCCGACATTCTTTTTCCTGATGAAGAATAAAGTTACCGGAAACCAAACACCTTCCATCTAAAGAACCCTGCAAGATTCAAAGTTGAAGGGCGTTATCCGTGTTGGCAAACACGTGCGAGTAGGTCATTTCTCAGATCCGACAATTATCTTACCTACGCAAGAAAATGCCCGGTTCATTTAATTATGGATCTGGCTTTTTTATGCCCGACGTTGAAACGTTGCCGGAAACTTTATTGAGCTCTATCATTTCCGGTAACGAAAAGACCTATATACTCCCGACTAAAAGCATACCATCAGATTAAATCGGGAGAAGATACATAATGCTGGAGTAATACAATAGGTGCAACAGGAAGACTTATTCATTGAATGTGCATCCTACGAGCCAACTGAGCAACGATTGATGATCGACAAGTATATTATCAGCATCAGTGTGGGAGTTTCAGCAAGGAGAGGTTCCTGGACTTCTTGAAAGAAAAACTTCAGTTTGCAGAATATTGGAAAAAGGTTGGTTTGGCTTAATCTCTGTCATGCGCCTGGCGGAATTTTGCTTCCGAGCTTTTCTGGATTTATCTCCGACGGGACCAAGGTCCAAAAAAGGTTCAGTGTCAGTTACTATCAACCTAGGTGCCTAACGATTCTGTCGAAGTGGCCAGCAAATATTTTCATGGATAATCTATAGTCTGAGACTGAATTTTTTCTGTTAGGTTTGTGAAAACGACTGATTTCCTGAAACAGTAGATTTATTAACCAGATGAGAATTGGCTGAGGCCAGATATTCGATGTGGCAACATTAAAGTGAAAATCCCGGCTATCCGTCAATTCCTTCATCATCTAACGGTATTCCAACCGGATGAATTGAAAGAAGCAAGTTCAGACTGCACAGGGCCACGAAGAGACTCACCCGCTCATGCAAATCAAAACGAATACATCCTTGTTTGATGTGGCGGGAGTGCATCAAGAAAATCCTGGTTCATTTGGATCTGAATTCGGAGCCTAAGCAACAACAGGCGCCGCTGGCGCCAGAGCCGGGAAAAATAATCTGGGAGTGTGTGTCCGATGATGATGGCTGGCCGGTATACGAGGAGCCATCCGTAAATGTCAACTCGTTGTAAATCCTACAGGAGGATAGGTTTGAGAAAAAGGATCGCTTCAGGCTTAATTCGCTGCCTGCAGCGATACCGCAGGGCAATTGCACGGAATTGGATGAAAAAGTAGCCAACCTGACCTTGATCGGTTAGGATGGTTGTGTGCTGATAAGGGGGAGTGGGGCTGGAAAGCCCATTTTTTAAGGCAGCCTGAAAAAGCAAATTTTTGCCACATATCACCCACTGTGGAATTTTCTTGAACATATTACACATTATCACCAGCATCGCTTGCTAAAACAACAAAACCACTTGCCGGAATGACCAGCGATGCAGAAAAGCCAAAGCCATGCATCCCTATAGCTTCTGCCTCTACACTCGAACCGTTCCCTGCGACAATCGGATTGACCCAGTTATCATATACATCGCTGTTGAAGACCTCCAGCCAGCGGCCCCCGAGAGGTAGTCCTAGACGATAGTCATACCAGGTCTGCTCCCGGAATGTGAACACCACCACAAGATCGCGACCAATATTGCTGATCCAACGGTGAAAGGCGAGCACTCTATTGTTGTTATGTACATGGAAAACATTGATGTTGCTGGTTCTCAATGCCGGATGGCGGTTGCGCAGGGCAATAAGCTCTTGGGAAAACCGCAGATGATCGATCATTGTTTTGTCACCGATGTCCAATCCGTCCCAATATAGCAGGGAGTCTCTATCGAACTCCGGGTTATCTGACCACTGTTTGTCCTCCAGGAATTCCTGCCCCATAAACAACATGGGAATTGCGGGAGCCGTCAGAATGAAACCGGCTGCAACTCGAGAACGGCTTCGTGCATACCAGGATCGAGCATTATCTCCGTCGGCAAGTGCAGCGATGCGCGGACCGCGATCTCGCTTCACCTCGTCGTGACTCTCAAGGTAATGGACAGTCTTCCAGCCGGCCGAGAAACTGGGAGAGGTGAGAGTGTCAGCGATCTTTCCCATATTCACCGGAGCTTCAGAACCATTGGCAACCTGGCCAAGGACAGACCGAATCGCATCCCGCAAGCCATCATGCCAGTTGGAATCAAAGCCGGCACCACCCTCGAATACCGAACGGGTAACGTACGGATCCACCGGCCAATATTCGGCAACCTGAACGACTGAAGGATCGACAAACCGAACCGTACCGGTGAGTGATTGGCAAAATGGCCAGCCACTGGTGCTGTTTTCCTCGACGATGACGCTGACCTGATCATACCGAAATCCATCGATGTGATATTCGTCGATGAAGAACCGTGCGTTGTCTATCAGAAACTGGCGTACCTCCTGCTTCCATATGGCGAAAACCGGCCCGGTATGTGTACGGTCCGTGAAGTAGAGGCTGTCGTTCGGATCGAAACCAGCGGCACGGTCAAAGAACCACAAGCTTTCATCTTGTCCGCCAATTTGAAAACCGGCATGATTGTAGACAACATCGAAAAGGACCGCGATTCCTGAAAGGTGAAAGAGATCGACCAGTGCCTTAAGCTGGTTAATGGGAATGACCAGCTGTTCACGGGTCAAAGCCTGTTGACCGCGGGTAGCGAGCAAAGAGTTGACTCTGCTGAGATAGCTATCGATTTCATCCTCCCGCACCTGGAAGTCCATCTCCGGTGAAAAAATATCAGAACCATCATAGCCCAGGCTGCGAGGCGAGGCGAATTCAGTGATTGGCAATGGCTCGACTGCATTCACTCCAAGGGCTACGAGATAGTCGAGACGATCGAGAACATCGAGAAATTTTGCCACCCGACTTCCTCTGTTCGGTCCGAAAAAGGTACCTACATGGAGCTGGTAGATGACTAAATCGTTGAAGGGAACCGGTTTCCAACCGACATCATGCCAGGGATAGCTGTTGGGATCCCGGACGATACAGTTGCACCTGGGATATGCAGGATCAATCGTGAGTTCACGTGCGTAAGGATCGCGTTTCCACCCCTCGCTTCCTTCACCAACAACATAGAATTTATATTGATCGTTCTCCTTGACACCTGAAAGAAACCCCGTCCAATACCCCGCGTTATCGCGAATCATGAGGTTGTCATCATTTGGTGTCCATTGGTTTTGTCCACCAAAATTCCCGACGGTATGGACTCTCAGGGCCCGAGGAGCCCAAACTCGAAACGCAGCTCCGTTACCGAGCAGGTTGGCACCCAGGGGAGTGTCGTGCTGAATATTCTGCTGAGACATTGGCATGGTGTACACCTCATATCGGATATAAAATCAGGTCGATAGGGCTGAAGTGAGGATAGGCTGATTTAGTCGTAGCCTCCGAACATGAAAAGCTCCATATCCTCGTCGGTACTGTTCATCAGTGCATGCAGGTTCCCGCCCTTGAGCATCACAAAACTTCCGGCTCGCAACGTGCGTATCTCAAAACAGCGCTCTCGCTCAGGCATCTTGCACCAGTCACCGATCACCATAAACCCTCGTCCATGCATGAGCAGGAAAACCTCCTGGTTGTCACGATGACGATGCAGGCCTATGCCACTGTTTGGATGGAGAATGTGGAGATCCATATAGTCGACGGCTAGAAAATTTTCGGTACCATTCCCATGTTTTTTTGTCCCATCAGCATTGAAATTCCATGGCTCGAGGGTGCGAGCAAGCTCCGGTCGTGCAGCATATTGAAAGTAATTCGACATCAGGTTGCGGTATTCGAGCGAGCCGACCCCACCATGCGGGTTCGGACTGAATCCGACTCCGAGAAAATTATCCCATCCCCGCATGATCATGTTGAATTCATAGTGATAATTGACACCATTCAGGCTGTCCCAGACAGATTCGTCGCTTGTAGCCCAGGCAAGCTCGATATGCAGTGGCAAAATTGGATGTATACTGTTTTCCGGCGCTACCTCGACCATATAGCGCTCATCAAGTCCTTCACGATCAAAGTCCGACAGGCTTCCCGAAAGCAGGTCCGGACTTTGGATCAGCTCACCCCGATCAAAACTTTCCCGCCCCCGGTTGCCCAGTTGCTCGCGAAGGTCATCATCACCATATCCCCATAACTCGATCTCATACCGATCTGTCAGTTCGTTGTAGGGTACGCGAAGAATTGAAGGGGTACCGGTAGTGCCAACTCGCACCCATACTTTGATCTCCTCGCCGAGTTGGTGATCCGTCGCCTTGGAAAGCACCGAGTCCGGTCCGGCACGGTAGGACAAACGCAGAAACGGGGTTGTCCAACTGCCGCTGTTGACCCAGCCTCGGACGAGAAACGTATCCGTTGCCAGGAAATCTTTGACATTCTGCTTCTGAAAGTCGGTCTTTACATCCTGCTGGGTCGGATCATGCACCTGGTCATTGGGAGGCGACGGACTATAGAGCTGCAGCTGATTGTATGGGAACAGGTAGTGGACGTGCTCCATCATATAGAACTCACGATCGGCTGCAAGACGAACTTTCTCTAATAAATGGAGCAGCTTCAAGAGAGGATTGCCGATATCGTAGTCGGGTGACATGCCCGGTGGAACCTGAAATATGCTATCCGAATGAACTATCATCATGGCGATTTCTCCCCGACGGTTGCTTTCTCAGCTGCTTTGATAAAGAAAAGCGACGAATTTCAACGGCTCTTCCGTGTTGCTCGTGTTACGGATACCGTGAATTCCACCACTTTTGGTGTAGATGACATTACCGGCCCGTACCGGCAATTCCCTGCACTTTTTGACCCCAAGACCAAAGATGTGACGATCGACAGTCGGAAAATCGGCAGTCTTGGGATCATCATGCTCGCCCATGTACGCTATCCCCTCACCCGAGACGATATAGTAGAGTTCCTCCGAGCCTATATGACGGTGCGTCCCTTCAACCTTACCGGCTGCGATGGTCACTTCATGGAAAAACACCACCGTTCCGCCAAATTCACGTTGCAGAAGCCAGCGCATTTCGATGATGTTTTCCGGCGGACCGCTAAGACCGTCATGATCCGGATTATCCGAATCCATCATGGCGTTGCGATAACGCACAGGCTCTATAGTGGCTGAATCGAGATACCAGCCACGCTGGAAGTTAATGAGGTAGTTTTTGTCTTTGACGGTATTTTCTTCCGCATTCGGCTGCGGTGTTCGTGGCTCCTGGTGGCTGCGCAGGTAATTATTGTCCCATTCGGGTTGATCGATTTTGAAACCGCTGGTTAGCAAACGATCGTTCTCCCGAAATGCAAGCTCGAGACATTGGAGATTGTTCAAATCGACAAGAGCCGGATTGAATGATTGAATACGAGTGATTGGGGCATTGAATCCCATCTGATCGAGAACCTGCATGTCATGCCAGCCGGTATCCGGCGGCTCAAGCGACTCCCAGATCTCCACCTGCCAGGTGTCGGTCCACCTGCAGCTATGAAGTTTGATTTCAGCCTCAGCTTGTCTGGCTGGATCATCATGCAGCAGCCGCACCCAGGCGATCATCTCGTTCTGTGCCAATCTGCTCTTCTGGCGGGATACCTCTATGAGCCGAGCCGAACGGTATTCGATGCGCAGCACGTTGGAGAGGAAGACACCGTCCAGATATACTTCCGCCTTGATGACGGCAATCTCCGCCTTGTTGCGAACTTCACGAACATTGTAGCGGTAACGCGGACTGCGCGTGGCGTTGAGATACTGGGCATGGTAGATGCGGTCAGGAAAAAAGACCACCTGAAATATCTCATTTTCCGGACGACTGAAAATATCGTTGAATCGAGGATCCATGGTTCATAGCCTTGTCAAAAGGTGGTCGGCAACACGGAAGGAATTGGCCTCTATGGTCAGGGTCGGATTGGCCCCACCCGATGTCGGCATAAACGCGCCATCCGTCACATAGAGATTATCGAATTCCCATGCCCGACAGTTACTATCAAGCACCGAGTCCTGCGGATCTGTGCCGAAACGCGCACCACCAAGAATGTGATTGGCGATTCGCGCTCGGGCATTCTCCGCCATAAACACTGCACCAAAACCTTCAACCGGCCAGTTGCGTCTGACCGGATCTCCGCCATAACGAAGGATTTTGGCGCACTGCTCAGCCAGTACGTTCATCAGGTAAACATCGTGAGAATGCCAATTCTTGCGGATATAGGCGACGGAACGGTTCCATTTGTCCTTAATGGCGGGATGTAATTCGATCCGATTGGTCTTGAGCGGCACCTGGTTTGCCATAAAGCTGACGGACAGACGATTCCCGAAGTTATCGTCAAACCACTTGAGAAGTTCGTCGCCGGTGAGACGGGTATCTTTGATAAAAGCCCGCCAGATCGTATCGAGATCCTGGGCGCCGTGGGTGCGTGCCATCGAGATCGGCAAGGCCTGGTCTGAGGTGTTGTTATAGATGGCTCCACCCGCCCATAAGCCGTTTTCCCTGATGAATTTCTCGGTAGCACAGCAGTCAATCGCCCAGTCGCTGTCAAGAGAAATACTCTTGTCGCACCTTTTCGGCATGACCGTTTCCGCCCCACCAAAGCAATGGGTCATAAAATATTTGCCGAGAAGATCGTTCTGATGGATCCGCCGATCGAACTCGGAATCCTCTCTCGCTGAGAGTTGCAACAGACGAACCGACTCGATTGCCGAACAGGCCACTATGATGACCTTGCCATCAACCTCGCGCCGCTGTCCTGTGGGATCGCGGTAGACGACCTTGGCTATCCGGTTCCCCTGGCATACAAGGTGGGTCACGATGCAGTTTGGCCTGATTTCAAAATTCGGCAGATCAGAGATCGGATAGAGCAATGCAACCCAGGTACTCGATTTGAGGCCGAGCGGATCACCATAACGGTTCACAAAACCGGATCGAGGATCAAACGCTTTCCGACCGGAGGGTTCATGGTCTTCAGTAATGACGGCGAGCGGTGTCCGGTATGGTTTGATCGAAGTACCGTCAACGGTGAGCTCTTCACCCAGGATGTCCATACCGGCTTTGGCGAAGCTGCTGATCGGATTTGGCTCGAGCGGATTCTGATAGTTGTCTTCCGAGAACATCACCGTGTCTGGCCGATAGGTCTTGAGCTGATTCATGGCCCAGCCATTATGGCCGAGGAGTTTCTCGGCCCGGGTGTAGTAGGGCTCAAGGTCTCGATAGGCGATCGGCCAATCCCGAGCCTCACGCTTGATGTCATCCTGCGGATCCTCACGGATATCGTTGCGCCCTTCGTTAAAGCTCTGCAACTCGAAATCGAGTTCGCTGTACCGTAGCGAAACCGCGCCATACAGCTGGGTTCCGCCGCCGACAACCTGGCAGGTATATCCTTCGATCGTTATTCGATCGTCACCCGGAGCGTGCTCATAGACATGGGGTTCATCGTTGAGATCCGGCTCCACGTGGCTCGTGAAAAAAGATTCGTTGGTATTGGTCACTCCCGGTATCTTGATGATTTTCTCGGCGCCGGTGGCGAAATACTCGTCGCGCTTGAAATCACTGACACCGGCAGGCGACTGGTCCTGGGTGAGTAATAAAGGGCCTTTGTCGAGTACGAGTACCGACTTGCCGGCACGGGCAAGAACAGAGGCAATTGGGGCGCCACCCGCGCCACTGCCAATGACAATCGCATCAAAACTGGTTCGCATACACACCTCCAATTCTTCTCTCGGATACACGGCAGCCTGAGCGAATCCGGTCAGCCGAGATATTCGACACTTTCTCCAAATGGACGCTCAATGGCCCTTCGCCAGGCAAAAAGCGTCTGACCGGTTTCATCATCAATATATCGTTCGGCAAGAAACGCCCAGCCGATTGCAGCATTATTTCCACCATATTTCGGATGAGAGAATGCACCGGTCAGCGTGTGACGCCGCAAAAGCTGCAGGAAAAAACGCGGGCTGTAGTAGCGTTCGTAGTCCCAGTCGGGAACGTCGTTCTTCGCCATTTGCTCATAGAGTTCGACATATACAGTCCGCGCAATCATCGACGGTATACTCCCGGGCTGCCGCTGACGCAAAACGTCCCGTAGGATACTCAGACAAATCCTGTAGTCGATAAGCCTATGCAACTCGTCCCGGGCCAGCAAACCGTCGATGTAATTGACCACGCCTATGGAATTGTCAAGCCGATAGGCATGGGTGAGTTCGGTGGTCCGTCGTTGCTTGTCCAACGTGAAGTAATACCGCTTGAGGAAATTTTCGCCATCTCGTGTCTGAAACGGCAGAATATGCACGGTAAGCCTGGCCAGGATATCGTATTCCCAGCGCTCAAAATTGATCGGCTGGGTGAGCATATGCGTCATAAAACGGGACCACTCCATCCCGTTATCGATGCGGGTTCGTTGCGGGTTGATTGGATCCAGTACTACCTGACCATCGACCTGGAATTTGTAATAATGGAGTTCGCCTTTTGGAATTTTTACCGTGACCGCGAAATACCCTGTCGCCTCATCAAGAAACCGAACAGGTCGAAGCGGGATAGGTTTGTAGATTTTGGCAAACGTACCGATTACTCCCACGTTTGCCGGCGCCTGCCGCCGCCCGTCATAAATGAAGGTCACATCGTTATATCGATAACGGCCGTTCGGGTCACCATCTTCATTATGGCTGTCAACTACAGGAAATCGCCATGGTTCTACGATGGTGCCCGTATCGCGAGCCAGATATTTCGTACAGTGGTTCAATACATATTGATCGTCACGAAGATGAATGGAATCCATGGTTCGAGCTCCCTTCGTTGTGAAACCCAAATAAATCTGAGTTGGAACATTTGCCTAAACTACGCATCTGCCAATGTGCCAACTTGTACGTTGAATTCTGAAATTACAGGAAAACGACTAAGAGATAAAAAAGAGGGGCAGGGCTGACCCCTTTTATGGTTATGTAATCACATTTTGATCAAAAGCAAAGCTTGGATGGGCGTAATAAACAAAAAGCCCTTACAGCGAAATCGCATCTAAGGCTTTATAGTAGTATAATGTCGCCGAATGCTATGCTAATTTTGGCCCGTCAATTGAAGCGGCTACATTGGGGAGACTAGGGATCAAGCCAGTTTGTAAAGTCTTCTACTATTTATTATAGTTAGAAGACTTTAAATAGTCAAATTGTAGTAGCCCCCAATTGAACAGGACACCTTAATCTGGTAAATAACGACTAGAGGTGAGCCTATGCATATGACTAATCATAACAAAACACCTGACAAGGTAGAGGTGATAACATCTGTCGAACGCCGAAGGCGCTGGAGCACTGCTGAAAAGCTCGGAATGGTTGAAGAAGCTGATTTTTCAGAAACGAGTATCTCCGCAGTTGCCCGTAAACATGGCGTTTCACCCAGCCAACTCTTCCACTGGCGCAAACTTGCCAGAGAAGGCAAGCTTGCTGCCTTGAAAGCTGGTGAAGAAGTTATCGCTGCATCAGAAGCAAAGCAGTTAAAAGCCAGAATTCGTGAGTTGGAACGAGTGCTTGGCAAAAAGACCCTGGAGAATGAGATTCTCAAAGAGGCCGTCAAAATTGCGCGTGAAAAAAAACTGATCTCCCATGTACCCTTGCTGCCAAAGGAGGATATCCGATGAAACAGATCTGTGACGTCCTTGAGGTATCTCGTTCCAATATTATTGCCCGAACCCAGCAACAGAAAAAGCGTTGTTCGTATGTGAAGAACGAAGATAAGGAGATTCTTCCAGTTATTCTGCAGTTGATTGACAAAAGGCCAACATATGGCTATCGCCGTATTCATGCGATTCTCAACAAGATCTTCAGTAAAAGCGGCAAAGCCCCGGTTAATCACAAACGTATCTATAGAATCATGAGGCAGCATGGTTTGTTGCTGCAAAGATATACTGGGAATCAAAACACCAGGACGCATAATGGTAAAATCATCACGCTGAAAAGCAATCTTCGATGGTGCTCCGATGTTTTTGAAATTCCCTGCTGGAACAAAGAGATTATTCGCGTTGTTTTCAGCTTTGATTGTTGCGACAGAGAGATCATGAGTTTCATCGCCACTACTGGTTGGGTAAATGCCCGGATGGTACAGGACCTTATGACGCAGACAATGGAATATCGCTTCGGGAAAATCAGTCAAATTCCTCAAAAAATAGAATGGCTTACAGATAATGAAAAATACTATCTGGCGAAAGATACTATCGCTTTTGCCAGGGAGATAGGTCTTCAATTCTGCAATACCCCAGCATACAGCCCGCAAAGCAACGGGATGGCTGAAGCTTTTGTAAAAACGTTTAAACGGGACTATGTGTTTGTTAATAATCGCCCCAATGCCAATGCTGTTCTGCGACAACTTGCTGATTGGTTTGAAGATTATAATGAATATCATCCACATAAGGCTCTCAAAATGCTCTCACCCAGAGAGTATTTATTAGAAGCAAGGGGCTGAGATTACTCTTTTTTGTTTCTTCACCTTGCCGAGAGAAACAAAGAAGAGTAATCGACTTTATAACTTAGAATGCAATTTTGGGTGTCCGGTTTTATAGGGGCAACTCCACAAATCGAGGATTGCGCTGTACATTAATGAGGGAACATATGAACAAAATATGGTCAGCTGTTGCAACATTCAATGTTCTATTCCTGTTTAACTTATGGGTGATGGACAGAACAAATACGAGTCTTATTGATGTATTTAATCCGTCTGAGAATTGGAGTTCCGTGCCAATTTTTGGACTTAGTCTCGGGACTTTCACAACTATATTTTCGTACTTTTTGATGCTTAAAATAATAGACATCAACGGTGATAAGATAGGAGTAGAAAGGATGCCATCGCTTTGGGTGGAGAACATAGAGGAACAGTTCAGGAGAAAATGGAACTATATGATCTTAGTTATAACACTCCTATTTCCCATGCTTGCACAGGTCAATTTTTGGTTCCGATTTCACAAATGGCAAGCGTGGATCAATGACGATGTATTAAGTCTAAACCAACTATCACTCTACGAACCAGTGAGTTTGGCTTTCTTACTGGACTGGGATGGGCACCGATATGGAGATTTTTCCAAAGTCGCATTAGATGGGTGGCACGGAGTAAGTTTTGTACCATTCTGGCAACCACTAATAATGATTGCTTTGAGTCTCGTATCGATAGTGTACTTTGCCAAGATATTTCTCATGATTTTCCCAAAAGATCCGAGGTAAAAAATGATCGAGAGTTCAATGTATTGCCGACGCACCATGAGTGAAATATGCGTGTATTTAACAGTACATTCAAATCAGTGCGTGCATTGCCAGGCTAGCTCCCTGGTAATATCGCCCCGCGTCGTGAGATAAACTCAGAAGGCGTATGAGGAGCTTCTGTTCCCTGGCTTTCCGGCGCTGTTGCAGCAGCACCTTGTGGTGGTCGGGATCCTCGATATCCTGATGACGGTCATAGCTCCTGGTATGCCGGGCGATAAGTGGTTGTAATGCTCAACGTATTTTTTCACCACTTGACGGGCATCTTCAAGATTCAGTAATACCCCGGGACGAATAAATTCCTGTTTCAAGGTGCCGCGCCATCTCTCAAATTTCCCATTGCTTTGAGGGTAATACGGCGATGTCCTGACATGAGTCATCCCTGCGATCCGAATAAATTCCTTGAAATCCTTGGCAATAAATTGCGGTCCATTATCTGATATCACCCGAGGGGTAACGGCAGGGTACAAAGGCCTTCTGATCATCGAAAGTTGCTTCCGGTCGCTGAAGCGTACGCAAATACAAAAGATGCCAATGTATCATTGGGCCCCGCTCCGAATCGAAACGCATGTGAAGATCTGTATCCTGGCCCTGCTGCTGCCACAGTCTCTCAAAACTTCAGGCCACCGAATTCAGGAGTTCGCAGCACAGTTTTTTCAGATTAATCAGGCCCGAAAAGACTGCAGAGACTTCCTGGAAAAGCTCAAAACCCGCTACCAATAAGGCTTTTCGGCGATTCGTGTTTCCACAGACCGCAAACCCCGGACAGGGCATCTTTTACTTCTTAGCTACAAAAATATTCTGCAAGATCGATTGGTTCCTCACCTACGTTCGCGGGAAGCTCGCCTGCAAGTTCTTGCGGCGAAGGACCTTCTATGCTGATCGCGACCAGATCGTTTTGGTAGGATAGAAGCTGTAAGCATCGCCCGGCCGCTGACAGATAATGGAATTGATCGCCGTCACGACTAGGGCGAACTTGGTTGGTTTTCGAAATCATAAGCCGAAATTATGGTAGAAGTGGTTCCCCTCTTTAAACCAGGCAAAATTCTCGGTAGTGTCTCCGACATTGGCCTTCGTTGTCAACAAATTATCCCACTGTAATCGTTTCAGCAGAATTTTTTCGTCAGGACAAATTTTTTCCCAATGGTTAGACCAGCGAGCAGTTCCGTATTGTAGTTTGCCATTGGCCATATCAATATGCTGACAGTCCTCTTCTGGTGAAGATATTTTCTGAGAGGGTAGGACTTACTAACTACAGAGAATCGATCGAAAATGGAGTATATGTAAGGAAGAGATTCCCAAAGACAAGGTATAGATCTTCCCCCTCGTCCTTCACTTGATCTTCTTCTTGTGAAGGGAATCAATCAACTGTTTCAAAAACCTAGCAACATAAAAAAGCGTTTTGAACAACTTTGCGTCCGAACATTGTACTGAAATACCTGACATGAGAAAAGCATTTTGATGTCTCAGATTTTTCCAAAAAACTTTGGATCGAAGATTGTAAGAAATTAGTCTGTGAAGCCCAACCTGGGTTCTAAGTATCATCGTCAGGAAAAACCAGATTTGCAGGATCCACCAGAAAGTGCCCCTGCAGGAATACCGGTTGTCTTTTTCGCAGAATTGCTGACTCCTGAAAACATTCTACTTATCTGTGGACTGCTACAGGCACTACAAGTGACAGAAGAAATGTCAGAGGATGGAAGGATTTTATCAAAAACTTTACCACACTGATTGCAGGAGAATTTGTAAATTGGCATTTTGCTTCCCGTTAAAATGTTGAATTTGGGATCTCCTGACGAATCTCTTCAATTTTTGCCATGAGTTCTTCCTGGGTAATGATGCCTTTGGCAACTAGAAGGTCGATCAGTGCTTGGTTGATCATGATTTCCATATTCAAGGCTTCGCGGAGTGAAATCAAGTCTTTTGGATTTGCTTTATTTGCCATAATTAGCCTCTATGTGTCACGACAAAACAAGAGATTGTTTCTCCAAAAAAAAAGATGGCAGCTTGCTCTCGAATTGGATCTCCGTTGTGAGTGATAGAAAAAAATCTATTCAGAAACACATTCCCTGTGAGCTCTATACCCAGCACCAACCGCTTCTTGAACAGATTTCAACCTGACTGTGCAATTCTTGCAATTGTAATCTCTACAGGAAGGACCATGAAAAACATAACTTCTTTTATTGCCGTGATAAACAACCGATGATCCAGCGACGGCTACAGCAGCAGTTGAAGATGTAGCAACAGAAACATTAGCACGGTTACCACTGCTTTTCCCATTTCTGTGCTCTGCTCGCCATTCCCAAGGAGGTTGAGGATTTTTATCCGCCCAAAGTCCTACATTTGCTTCTCTTGCTGTTTCTTCGAGTTTCAACCAATCATTGCAATAGTCAGCAGTACAATATTTTCTGTACACCCATCCATGACCTTGAGCTACTATCTCTTCATTTAAGTTCTGTCCATTGATAAGAACCATACCAACTGTACGTTCATATCTATCTGTGGTTTCGGGAAATATCCGTACTCGTTTTCCGGAAACCTTGGACAGGACAATCTGTTTCGCAATGTTACCATGGACTTGAGAACCTTCGGGACAATCTATTCCAGCAAATCGTATTTTTACGCTCTCATTGTTCTGCTTGAGTATCGTTATCGTGTCACCATCCGCCACATCTATTGTCCTTCCGGTATAGCTGTCTTGGGATGCAAGGATAATGGTTGAAAAGAAAAATACAAAAATGACAATAAGAAATGATACGTTACGCATATTATTCAACCAGAGTCGGGAGTAAGCGACTGTCTTTCGCGCGAAAAACAATCGCAGAAATGGGGGCGGAGCTCTTATTCATAGCCATCTTGGCCATGAGAGTATTTTGTGATATTAATTAGAGTTAAGTATCTTCCGGATAAACGCCTTTTTTTACGAAGCCGGCGCAGTTTACAGCGATACATTTTGAGAAACCGAGCCAGGATTTCATACGAATGTCGCCGCCATGAATCCGAATGTTGTGCTCGCTTGTTCCGCCTGGCCTGAAAACGATCATGTTATCGCCAAGCGTGGTATTGTAATTGACTTGGTTCAAGGTTGGAACTGATAATGATCGAAGAAAATCATTTTTAAAGGTATACACGTCAGTCCGTTTACCTTCGAACCGCACAATATAGCTTTTTCCTTCATAAATCGTTGAATATCTGACTTCATTCAGAAAGTTTTTGAGTTCAAAAAAATCATTATTTACACGGGTATAATCAAACCAAACAAAGCAACCGATTGAACTGAAAATTATTGAAAGTATTATAATTCGTTTGAAGTTCATGTTTCCATAAGGTCTTTAAGGGGTCAGCAAAAATCAAATTGTTCCATATCTAAACTATCACTGCTCCCCTTTTTGCTCAAGTCGAATAAACTATTGGCGACCTGATACTCAGTTACTATCAACCACGATGCCTGACACTCATCTCGAAGTGACCCGCAAATATTTTCTGGATTATTTTAGATTTCAAAATGCTCCATTTGGGACAATTCTTTTAGCATGATCCCGGTGAAATTTACAGGAAGAGAGTAATGATTTCTAGGTTTGAGGACACCCTACCTTATCATGGATAAGATTTATTCTCAAATTCCTTTTTTGTTGTTAGGTATTTGGAAAAGCATAACTTCCTGATATAGACATCTCAACTTCATGCAGGCAAGTATCGTGGCAATGCAGGCAATCTTTACGGTTCGTTTAGAGAATAGGTGCAACCAAAATTGATACCATAGATTGAAAAAACGGTTATGTCTGATAGTTACAGTAACGAAAAAAAAGGGGGGGGAATCTGACTTATATTTGATCAAGCCTTTGAATGTGACTCAGACGGGTATTATGGTTATTGGTAGAAACCGCAATATTAGCTTAACATTTTGATAAATCATGCATTATGTGTTATTTGAACGATTTCAATACATGTACACATTTGCAAGACGAAACGTCCTTACAAGGCTAAATACTTCTTGACGACCTTATCCATATTTTCTATTTTTTCTTGCTCAACGCTTTTTTCAAATTTTCAGACCATTCCTTTTGCCAGGGACATTTTTCTAAAGCTATTTTAATTTGCTCTACACCTTCTTTCATATACCCCTTACTAAGATAAACCAGTCCAGTCATGTAGTTACAGGCTGCATGATCTGGATTATGATGTAACATTTTTTTAAAGCTCAACTCTGCTGCATCTAATTCACCCTTATGGTACAAATCCACACCGTCAGTTAAAAATCCTGGTTCTGGTAAAGATAGCATTTTAATTTTATTAAACTTAATTTTGGCATTCGTACCTCTAATTAAGGGTTCTAAATACTTTTCATAATTTTTCCACTTAGCTTTAGAGGTTTTATATATCGGCTGGCGTACTTGCCATACACTGGCAGTTTTAATGGAACGTTCTAATTTATTAAAGTTCAGTACTTCTGGCTCCCAATCAACCCCAATATAAGCTAACATTTTTCGTGCATTACCTTCTAAATTATCAACAACATCTTCATAATTGATTTCTAAAATTTCATTAGGAAAAACTTGCTGCCAATGATGCATCATAAGGTTATGGTCAGCTAATTGCTCACCAATTTGAGTTAGATCATAAGCAAAGCCCATTCCACCATGCTTTGCTTGATAATCTGTGAAATAATTTGAAAGTGCAATATCACGTGGGTCACGTCTGACAGAAATAATTTTAGCTTTGGGAAATATAAATTTAATAAAACCAATATGTTCAAAGTTGTGCGGTAGTTTATCTACAATATGTTTAGCATCCGGAGCGTAGTCCTGCAGTTCCTTTAAAATATCTTTGGCTATGCCTTCAATCACATAGGGGGTTAAGTCATCCACACAGTCCGGATATTGTCTTCCTGATCCAACATGACGTTCCCATCGGTTTAAACCTTGAATACGGCAGGAGATAGCGCCTAATTCCCCTGCGCCGAAGATTTGACTATGGCCCGCTATAATTTGTTCAACTAGCGTGGTGCCCGAGCGTGGCATACCCAGTACATATACCGGCAGTGTGGAGCTCACACCGCAATCAGGACGGTGTTGGTATAAGGTACTGGAAAAAGCATAACGTATTCGTGCGCATTCTTTACGATGTGTTTTATGGTTATAATGTAGAAATCGCTTGCTTATTTCATTTGCTTCTTTAGCATAAGCAAAAGCCTGATCATAATTGTTACGTTTTTCAAAAGCAGATGCTAGTTGAAATAAAATACCGGAACGTACACTGCCCTCTAGGCTGGGAATGCGAGCTGCTTTATCCAATTTTTCCAGGGTTTCGATATCCTCCGGGAATTGTCTGGCATTAATCAGGGCCGTATGACCACTGACTGGATCAATAATTTTTAAGTGCTCATAGTGCTTAACTGCATCATCAATACGTCCTTGCTGCATGAGTTGTTGGCCTAAACCACGTAATGCCGGTACAAAGTGCGGGTTATCCGTTAATAGCTCATTAAATAAGGTTTCTGCTTCAGCATATTCTTGCTGGTGTGACTTGACCAGTGCCAGTGCGTTCTTGGCCTGTAATCTTAAAGCGGTAATGCGCTCTGGCGGATAATCATCACTGACCGTTAAATTATTTGACAGCTTAATGGCTTTTTCAGCTGCGTTATGTGCCCGTTGTTCAAATTGATTGACACAGATATTAGAAAGCCTTGACCACAAACTTGGATTATCTTGATCCTCTTTGATCCCCTGCTCTATCAAATAGATAGCGTGTGTTGTCCGACCCTGAATCAGAGCAAGATCGGATAATTGCAACACCAAGTGCAAGTTTTTGGAGTATTTCTTTAAGCCTTCTTTTAATACATCCTCAGCCTGAGCATGCTTATCTATTTCAGCCAGTGCTGTCGCATAGTGGCTCAGCCAGAAAGCATAATCATCTTCTCCCAGACTCTCTTGTCGATTATCCAGCCATTGCTCCGCCTTACTAAATTGCAGCTGTTGTACCCATAATTGTAATTGCAGCATTTCAAGACGTTGTCGATGGCTTACTGCAATTTCTTTCGGTAAATCAGCCTGTATTTGTGAAAGGCTTTCATAAGCCTGTGTGAAAAATTGTTGTGCTCTTACCAGTTCCTTTAAATGAATAGACAGCGTTATCAGGTGAATCGCTACTGCTATTCGCTGTGGCGATAATATCAAGGAACGTTCAAAAAGCTCACAGGCTTTTTCAGGTTCATTTTTACTCATATAGCAAAGCCCTAATCTGGCCAACGCTAAAGCGTGTTGTGGATAGTTTTTTACAATGGTTTTTAATAAATCAATGGCTTCATCAATTTTAAATAACACAATATAAGCAGCACCTAAATCAACCAGTGCATCAATATCCATCTGGTCTTTAACAGTATCTGCCAGACTCAGTGTTTGTATCGCAGATTTTAGCTGACCAAGTTGGGCTTGTGCCAATGAAAGCAATGGCAAGGAAGAAATCCCCAGACCTTCGTCATATAACTTTTGGCTTTGTTGTTTTAACAACTCATATTGTTGCGTTTCAACCAAAGATCGGAGTAAATTAAGATTCTTCATTCGTGATTTGTCAGTGGATTAAGACAAGATATTATATTCTGCCAGAAGCATTCTTTGTCTATATTAACCCCTGTGTTAACCCCTGTGTTGTGCGTACACCAACAGGCATGACTTGTATGTAGTGATCCATTCCATTTGGGCCTCGCATATCAGTAGGATGCCCAGTCCACAAGTCCACTGTCAAATTGATCATATCTTGTCCTGGAGGATTCCAATAATTGCGTTTAGCAGTGCCACTTCCTCTCACCTGAATGCCTTCAGAATAATAATACCTGGTTATCGTATCGTGTACCGCTACACCAAACCATGTTGAATTAAATACACAATTATCATCCAAGGGCCGAAAAGGTCCTTCTGGATGCGCATCAACATACCCATTGTCTCCAACCAATATTATTTGGTCATTTGAACCCAACGCCCCGGCATTCGTCCACCTTCCCCAATCTGCACCTTCATTGGTAGTCAGTTGGGGGGTTGAATTTAAAGCCCAGGCATCTGAATCAAAAATCACATAAATCTTGTAATTTGTATTTGCATCAAACTGCCTTGCTGTTCCGGAATTACCATCGTGATTTGAGCTTACTCCTTGTACCAGATCGAACACCACAATAGAGGTATCCACAGGTGATTCTGGATGCGACCCTCCATCAGTAGTTGCTACATTACCGGCAGCATCTCGTGCAAATCCTGATTCCAATGTAACTGTATCATTTATCACTAAAGCATCATAACCAGCAGTTGTTTCAATCTCATTTGCCTTTGCATCAGATAACGTTATTGACAAGGTGTCATCCGTTACTGCAAGTGCATCAATTATATCTGTCTGTGTAAAGGGAACTTGAACAGTTCCATCAATATCCCACGTAATTTTACTCCAGTCTAAATTGGCTTTTATATCTGTTGCTCTGTCATCTCCCTTAGAAAGCAGCGTATTGATGTTTGTACCTGTTAGTTGCAGTATATTAAAATCTTCATTGTAAGTAGTGCCTGGCAGAAAACCCCAAATTTTTGAAAAAATCGCACCGGCGCGGTCACAGTTAATGCGAATGAGTTTCTCTTCGGCAGAATCTTTTGTCATTTTTGCCTCGCAGATGACAATGATTCTCACCTGCTACGTAGGCCAGACATAGCTCTGCCATCGACTTTGCAGCCGGATGAGCCTGCTCTTCTCAGGCTGCTTTTTTGTAAGATCCGCGTTTGCGTTGAGCGGCCTCTTGTTCCTGTTGACGCAACACCGCACCCAGGCGCTGTATGTTACGTGCCACCACCGCCATGGCAATGTAGCGTTTAAATCCGTTGAGACCGTGATCGGGACATTTGTCCAGTCCGTGGACTTCAAGGGCGTTGATCGCCGATTCCACCGCCGAGTGTTGTTTGCGCAGATTGACAAATTCAGGTTCGCTTTCGCGAGCTTTGTCGGCTTGCGAGAGTTTACCCTTTTTGGGTAGTACCACACACTCAAGACGCGATTTCAGAACTTCCTGATTGGCGGGACTAAAGAAGCCTTTGTCCATGCTGACCGCTCGTAAGGTGGGGAACTTCTGCTTGGTTTCGCCCACCATGGCAAAGGCCACCTTGTCATCGGTGATCTTTACCATCACTCGGTGATGCAGAATAAAGCGGTCCTGGTCTTCCATAATGCACACACGCAGTCCCAATTCCACCGGAACGCCGGCCTTCCCTTTGCTGATCCATTCGGTATGCGGTTGAAACAGGGAAAACACCTTCTCGTCGTGAGGAATACGTTCACCCCGGAGCACCCGCCTATCAATCTGGTCGATCTGCCGACGGGCATGTTCCATAAAATCATTCAATACGCTGAGCCAAGCCACGGAAAGAGGGTCGTGCGGGCTGACCTGTTGGCGGGTGTGGTCCGCTCGGGTCAGATATCCCTCCGCCACCTCCAGGTAGGCACGATGAGCATCTTTAATCTCCTGATCTTTTTGCTGCTGTTTGCTTTCGTCTTTGGACGTGGAGTGCTTGAGCCGCTGTACTTTGCGGTACTGCCTTTTGAATTGACGCTGGTGGTAGCGGTGTTGCCGCCATCCCGGCAGTTTGTAGGTGGAGGACAGTTCAGCACTGATTTCGATGACCTTACGGATAGCGTCCAGGAGCAGGTTGATGTCGGTTGGAAAATGGACGTCTGTCTCCACCACAAAGGAATCACAACGGCCTACGACCTCCTCTTCCGTTTTTTTTTTAATGCCTTGTGTCCCGCTCCGACTATTACCCGGTTGAGCCGATCGAGGATTTCCGGAGTAAACAGCCGCAGATTATCTTTGAGGGTCTGCAGATTATAATACTTCTCGTCCGCCCAATCACTGTGACCGAGCATTTGCCGAAGGGTCTTGTGTTCGTTGGCCAACTCCTGGATACGGTCATAATCGGCGTTGAGCCCCAATCTGAGCACCCCCAGCACCAGAATCTGCCATTGTGTCATGCCGGGGCGACCGTTGTTGGGGTCGGCCTTGACAATCTTTCCTTCAATTTGACGCTCAGGCAACACCTCTTCCAGAATGGCAAATATCGGACCGCGCAGTTCAGGTGTGGTGTAGAGATGCTGGAGTCCTCGGAGGATTTGCGGGATATCATCGCGTGATTTAGGGTCCAGCTTTATGTCGGCGATAGCCAGTTCGCCCAACTTCATTTGTGGCACGATTACTTTACGCATGAGTTTTTCACCCGACGAAGATTTGGCGGTTGCAGTCGTTTTATCCCTTAGAGGCCCTGCTGAATGGTTTTACCGAAAAGTAATATACAATACATTACAACACGTTACATTATTACTCGACATCCGTCGCTATCTACGCGCTCATTTTCTTCGTTTGTGGGTTGTGATGTTATCGATTTGATTTTGTTAACACTTTTTAATTTTCTTCCAGGCACTAAGTAACACCTGTGTAGGTCACTATTGGAGCAATTGTATCTAGTTCATATTCATACTCTTGAAGAGCTGAACTCGTTACATTCCCTGCTGCATCAAAAACTCGCAATACAATTTCATTGTTACCCTCTAAAGTAACGCCATCCCAGCTAACTGCTGTTCCTGTAACTTTATCAGTAATATCCGTCCACACCACTCCAGCATAATCTACTGAACCTAATAAGGTATCTCCTTCTGCTAAAGGATTACTAAGGGTTGCCGTAATTGTTTGGCTAGCTGTATTAGTTATAAAGTCTGAGTCACTACTACCAGTATCGGTACTGATGTCAATATTTGTAATTATTTGGTCTGGTGGCGTATTGTCAATCACAAAGACTGCATTTGACGGTGTAGTAACAGTGGCGGCGATTGCGGCTATGGTGACGGTTGCGGCAGCAATATTTCCTTCAGGAACATCAAGATCATAGGTGTATTCAGTTGAGCTGATCTTATTCATTGCGGTTGATGATAATATGCTATGATCTATTGATATTGTTGCTCCTGTGCTAACTGGAATTCTTTCACTAAAGGTTGCTTTGATTTTGACCGTATCTAACGAATTTGCCGATAAAGTGGATTGGTAAGTTAATCCATCATCATCTGAATACATCAGTGTTACAGCAAGGGCAGCCACATTAAACTCACCAGTTTCAAGAAGTTGATTTGCTAAATTGTCTTGTGTCACATCGGAGAAAAAATTGGGTATATTATTGTTTATGCTACTCCAAATTTCTTCCGCACCGGTATAATTATTCTCTATCAAACCAGTTAGCTCATCTATGATTATCAGCCCATTTAATGTATGTCCTAATGTTTTTGTGATTGTATTGGAAGGCCCCAAAGCCGTAAGCATATTTCCCAAAAAATCTACCCAACTTGGTTCAGATATATCTGTGTGTGAAGCATAAATATCCATGCCAAAAAAGATTGATTCTTTAGCTAAGTTTTGTAAGTGAAATAATTCTTGAAGTTCAGTAGAGTTTCCATTCTCCAAAAACTCACCATAGACAACAGGGTTGCCGTCAAAATAATTATCAATGAGCAGAGCTTTCCTTTCTGAATATTGTTTGAGTATACCAAAACCTATTTCCATATAAGCTTGACCAAGATTTTCCGCAATATAATCCAACCCCTTGTCTGTACCTTCGCTAATTATTTGTGATGTAAGCGTGGTAATGATACTAGGAATATTCAAAGTGAAAATATCTTTAACTAAACTTATGGCTGTATTAGTCCAAGAAATAATGGTTTGTGATGTATTAACACCATCAATAGCATCGGTATATTGATCATAAAGAGAAAGAAAATCTCTTTCATTAAATGCAAAAATATACTGGAGTGTTCGTGCAGAAGTGTACATATCAAGCGCATCAACAAAAGTCACATCTGAAAAATCACTGGTAGAGTTAAAAGTATTGCTCACAAATGGGTTAAGAGTATACGTCGAATCATTCAAGCTAAACTTAACAGGCTCTGGAGTATTCGCTGAGATACTGACACTTAAAGCCTGAGGGCCTACCTCAAAAAAGTCACTTTGAAATTCGTCGGTATTTTGGGTGTTTTCAAGGACTAAGTAGTAATTACTGGAACTCACATGATTGAATAAAAACTGCTCATTAGTTAATTGATTTCCCGTGCCACTCCAGATAAGAGCATCAACGACCGTTTCATTACCAAAAAACAATTCACTGTATTGACCATTGTATAGCTTCACATTAATATTGCTTAAATTATTGAGAAAATCAAGCGCACTATCTTCTATACCAATACCATCAATTTGTGTGATATCAATACTAACTGTTTTGACTGTATTAACAGTGTTTGTGGCCAGTTCCAATGGGATTATGTCAGAAAACTGGCCACTCAATACAGGAGTAAAGGTCTCTTTTATTACAAGTTTACCTGTCTCTGGTATAAGGTAGGGATCTACAACATAACTAGTAATGCCACTTATGTGATCATCAGTTTCTGCTGCAATATAAACCTGGGCTGAACTAGTACCAAAAAAATCATCCTCTTCAAGAACCATTTTATATTCGCCACTATTAATATTATAATTGTATGTATAATATCTCCAATGATCAGGATAAGTCCCTGAAGTACTGTGTAAAATCACATTATCATTTAAATCAACAAGGTCAAAATTAATATCTCCCAAAGTATCCTTTAAAAAAATAACCAGCTCGCTAGTATTTTGATCTATCGAGAAATGGTATGTTTCATCCTCTCCACCATTTAAAATATGGACAAATTGACCGATACCATTATTAGCTGAACCTAAGTGGTAATACTCTGGTGTAGGTGTAGGTGTAGGTGTGGGTGTAGGTGTAGGTGTAGAATCATCAACACCATTTCCATCAACATCGCCGACATCTGTGCCAGCAAGATCAATAGCTTCGCCTAAAGTAGTCCCTGTTGTGCTGTCGGTAGTCCTACTTACATCACCACCTTCAGCACCATAAACCATATCATCTTCAACGCTTTCTGCCACAATTTGCACAGCAGCAATTCTTGTCAGGATAGCTAAATTGTCTGGTCCAGTCGTAATTGCCTGATCAACCGCCACATTTAAGTTAGCAATTATTTGTGATGCATCACCTGAAAGGATTTGTACTGCTATCAACTCTTCAGTCGTTCCCCCTGCTTCTCCAGCGGCATCATAAATTACCTGTTTAACTGCCTCGGCAGAGCTTAAATCAATTGTACCATTGGAAGTGCTTATAGTTTTTGCCAATGCAGCATAAGTAGATTTAATACCGGCCGCTTCATCGGCACTTACACCTGCACCGTACAATAAAGCCGCTGTTTGACTGACTAGAGTGTTTACCTGTACATTGACTGCTTGTATGGCTATAGCTGCTTCAATTTCAGCTACAGTAGAAGCTGAGTCGGAAGCTGCTGCAATTGGGTCAAAATTAAGTAAATCCGCCGTAGCGTCTATGCCCAAAGTCATGGCTACGGTTTCAACTGCATGTTCTACCGTTGTTGTTCCATCTTGAGTTATTGCTTCAATTAAAGTTGTTAGGGGATTAACTACTGTAGAACCACTGGGTGCTGTCATAACACCTTCGAAAGCTTTCCCTGTTGAAATATCTGTACCACCGCTCACTATCAAACTACCAAAGCCAGATTTGTCACCAAAGTCAAAATTACCAAATTCGTCGGTGATTACCGAAACTTCATCAGGGTCTTCAATACTGTCACCATCGACATCAATAAAGACAGTTGCACCCCTGACGTAGCCATCAACAACTACTCCCTCAATGCTAAGGTATGGAACAGTTTCACCCGTGTAATTGTCACGGGCATAGAGTTCGGTTATTAATTGCGTCGGATTTGCATCTGCTATTGCAGTATTAATTTCATCTTGAGTAGGTTGATCTCCTAGTATACCGTGATATTTTAGTAATATTTTTATATCATCACTCTTGTCATGGTCAAACTCAACAGAATTAGCAAAGCCATTTATAATTTGTGATGGCGTTAAGCCATTGCTCATTTCATTTAACCAATAAGCCTTTCCTTCGGCATCAGATGCACGGTTAAAAACATTTTGATAAAGTGATTCTAAAAAAAGATTATTATTGGGAATATCACCATATAATTCATGAAATTCTAATGAATTAACAAAGCCATCAGTAATTTCTTCTATTGTAGAGCCATTTTTGTATGCTTGCATCCAATGTAAAAGTCCTTGTGCATCAGGAATTCGACCAAAAGTAGCATAATAAAGTTTAGCAATAGGGGTAACACTTTGAGTAAATTCGGTACTTTCTATAAAGAATTGTGTGGCTTCGGAGGCATTTAAGGCTTTACGGTCAATTTGTTCAACCCAGTAGGCTTTTCCATCAGCATCAGAGTTGCGCCCTAAAAAGTTATTATAAAGTTGCTCAACAAAAGTAACGGTGCTCATTATTTTCTCCAGTATAGGAACATTATAACTCGAGGTTTTTGCAAAAGTCTTACTCTAACTTTAATTAAGTTAGGTCAGGAAATCACTAATTAACATACTAGAATAATAGAGATTCACAATGATTCTTGTTAGTATCTATTTACAGATAAAAACAACAGGAGAACAATTATGAAGCGCAATGGGATGATATCATAGTCGATTTGTAAATTACAATGGCAGTTGTACAAATTTCTTGAAGTATGTATGTTTGGCCTTCGGCTGAAAATAAGTAATATTGGGAGAAACGATGAAGGTCAGTCAAAGGAGAGAAATGCAGACTTACTCACACCTCTTGGTCATTCTTCGATAAAAATGTCGTGAGATGACCTTTAGAAAGGTAAACCAAAAGTCATCGCCGAACTGTTGAGATAATTCTTGATAGTGTCGACCTACTTGTTTCAATTGAATTGTCCAAAAATGGAGTAACTACAAATGAGAGCTTATCCAAAGACAAGGTATCGATCTTCTCCCTCGTCCTGCACTTGATTTTCTTCCTGTAATTCCTGGTTCTCATGATCCCAAATCCTATCAACTTTTAACATGTTGACCAACCTAGATATTCAAGATTTCCAACCGAGACTACTACTCCATTTCTGACCATCCTCGACGTTGATACTACTTTCGTATCAACCATCGGATCAAGCCCCAAACGACCTTTTTCTCGGTAGAAATCTTTCCAGATTATTTTTGCTGAACACTTCGTGAAAAACGTTAGGAAAATTGGCAGATACCATTACAGTGTCCTGCGGTACCAGTCTGAGGTTTCTGTTACCAATGTGAATAGGCTGGCAGAACCAACTCGCAACATAATTCCTGAGGATCTAAGAATGATGAGCCTTGTCAGATTGGAGTCGTCGTGAAATATTTCTATAATTCAGCTATTAATCCGAAGAAAGGAAGGCGTTATAATGCCCAAGTATAGCAAGAGAAACTGGTCTTAACAAGGAGGCTTTACAGCCTCCTCGTATACCTTATTCGACTACCAGTTTTTGAGCATCAATACCTAAGGACATCAACGGGTAATTTTTCTTTGTCATTGCACTCTGCACAACGCCTCGCTAGCCGAATCATGGCCGTAAAGCGCGAAGGAAAACTACCCTCGTCTTCAAACAGCTTGATGTCATTAGAACCGCAACGTTCACCAGCTGTCGTAATCAAGTGGACAAGGCCCTGGTCCTTAATACCAAGTTTTTCCTGCCATATTCCAGTGGCCTTCTTGAGGAGGTTAACTCTTTGTGGGTCAGTTTTTACATCTACCTGAAACAATAAATGATAATACTGACCGCTCGGAGAGCATCCTCTGACCCACTCTAGCTTAGGGTAACGTCCCCGACTTTTGTAGAAAATCTTTAATTCGTTAATAAAACTCGAAATCCGATCAGTACTGGTTGGGTATTGCATTCCGATTGGATACTTCAGGATAAATATTTTGTAAAAAACTGTGGGCCCATAATAAGTCGCATCATTCAACCATTTTTCAAAGTCCGCAGCCAGATCCATGTAAAAAGCGTTGTAGTTACCATCGAGGAAATTTGCGTTATAATCGTAAATCTGTGTTGCTCTCATGAATAGTACTCCTCTGTAATTTAGGCATTCCATTGATACCTGGCCGATGCCAGCTATTGATTTCAATTGGTCCATTCACCCATACCTGCTGATCACGGTCAGGGTCAGGTAATCGGAGTGAAGAGACACTGTCGTCTGTCGTTCACCTCGTAGTCGCTGGTTACGTCAAGTTTCCATAGACCCTCCATTGAAATTTAGATGCAAGCCAGTGTTCTAGCCTGTAGAGAATGGCATTAGCCGCATGTTGAATTTCTGATTTCGACGATGGCAGATCTGCTGTCGTATTTTTACCTTATGCCCTAAGGCACCCTCAGCCACTTCCCTCTTGGCTTATTACATGTCTCATGGTCAAATACTGCTGTCTGCAAGCGGTAAATCAGAAAGCTATCTGCAACTTTTCTCAAAAAACACGAAGCAGGAGGATCGTTATGAAAATCATGATTTGCGGCAAAGGTGGGTGTGGCAAGAGTACTCTTACCGTCCTTCTCGCTAGGGCACTGGTCGGAATCGGTAAAAAGGTGCTGGTGGTAGATGCTGATGAATCAAACCTTTGTTTGCACCGACTCCTAGGTGCACAGCAACCCGAGAACATGATGGATGCCATGGGTGGACGAAAAGGTACGCGCGAAAAACTAAAACAGGCCTCCGAGCATCTGCATGAAGATGATTTTTTCAAACAGGTGTTGACCTTTGACAACCTGCCGGGCGAATGTTTGGCAGAGGCAAACGGTATCAAGCTGCTGGTCATCGGTAAAATAAAGGAATTTGGCGAAGGCTGTGCCTGCATGATAGGCGGAATCTCCAAAGCTGTGCTCTCACGTCTGCAGGAGAAGGACAATGAAATCGTTCTGATTGACGCCGAAGCAGGGTTGGAACATTTTGGCCGACAGGTTGATAAGAGCTGCGACTTGGTGATCTGCGTTGTCGATCCCAATTACGAATCAATCCAGATGGCTGGTCGCGCCCGGCAGATTGCGAAAGGTGCAGGCGTTGAGACTTATTTCATCATCAACAAGGTCGACGACGATGTGCGTGAGACAATGACCAGCGGTCTCGACCCACAACGGATTATTGCAGCAATCCCCCACAACAGCGAGATCTTTCTCCAAAGTCTAAAAGGAGAGCCGCTTACTGCCAGCATGCCCCAGATCGACCACGCGTGTAGATTCATTAACGGCTACCGCAAGCCACTATCGTTGAATATGAAGCTGTAATCAGGACAGGGGGTATAACTCCGGCATCTTCAGCTTACTTGCCTTGGTAATGATCATATCTCAACAATTAGCATTTAGCTGAGTTAAATAAAGTGAAATACAGTCCTGCGATAGAAGGAGTAAAGTCGGATCTTCAGGAGCTCGTTTCGCTTGCCTGATACATTATACGAATACTGTCATTTCCAGCCTTGTTGAGCATCCCAGTCTACTGATTTAGCTAGGCAAACTTCAATTGTTGTAGCCGCAGTGAAGTAAAATACCCGCGCTAAACAGGTCTCAAATACCCGTTGACACAGTGGATCACCCCGCTTGATCTCGATACCGACCGCCCCTGGAGCGCTCTCTTGCCCGTAAATACTTGGGTCACAATATTCAGCTTATCTCAGTTAGCAATCTGGCTGCTTTACGATTCAAGCAAGAGTTCAAGTCACCAGCATCTATGAAAGTTTAGAGACCAATGATTTGACCGCCACATCAGTGATCTGCTGACCATGAGCTTCAGTGGCTAGCCAAGGAGCTGAAAGCATACGGCCATCTGGGAATGTCTTCCTGAACTCCTCGGCTGTGAGGGGCCAATGGTAATTGATACGCTCAACTGTTGCCGGCTCTGTGGCTTTGTTTTTGAACATATCGGGTCTGTTACTCATTGTTACAGCCACCTCGCTGGCAGTCGCATGTTTTCCATCATTATCCTGGTAAAGATCAGTGCAAACTTCACTCACTCCGGGAAGGGTATACCATGAGATTAGCTGAAATATACCCGGTGTACCCTTTGCCTTGAGCCGTACCAACGCGACCTGGATTGCGGCTATGTTTCCGCCGTGGCCGTTAATAAAAATGATTTTCCTGAAACCATGCGCCACCAACGACTGTACCACATCACAAACTACTGCAATGAGAGTGTCCGGCAACAAAGAAACAGTACCGGGAAAAGCCATATGATGCGGGCTCACCCCATAGCAGAGTGTAGGTGCGACAAGGATATCCATCTCCTGTCCAGCCTTTCGGGCAACGTGTTCAGCCGTTATGAAATCTGTTCCGATCAACCCATAGGGACTGTGTTGTTCCACTGAACCTACCGGCACAAGGATGATGTCTTTTTCTTTCAGGTACAGCTCAACCTCAGGATAACTTAAGTTTTCTAGCAGCATAGATTTACCTCTAACGTTTTTCTATTTGGTGTTCAGCTGGGGATGTGCACTTTCTCTATCGAGGAGTACGTTGATTACCATGATCAGGTAACCTGAATTCTATCGTTTCTTGGCGTCAGAGAATCAGGCCAATGTCCGGTAATCATAATCCTCTTACTTGCAGCTTCACTGGGGATAAGATATCGCACCAATATCAACGTGCTCAATAAACCTACTGCCGCAGACCTATCTGAGGGTTTGCAGCAGTAGGTATTGGAGACTCCCCGATACGCTACACTACCACCTGGTTATTTGCTGAATAAGCCACAGTAACTTGCCGCAATAGCGATGCCTTATGAGGCGTTATTGAATACGTCGATCCTTAGGGTGTACGATCATCCCCGCACGACTTCATGTTAAGCTAAAAGATCTCTCCAGTTACAGTATCAATCGAACCATGTGGCGTTTTCACTCCAGCGAATGGACCATCAGGTATATGTATGCGAGAATGCCCATATTCATTAATGCCTTTTGGGGTATCCTTGCTGTAAACCTTTGCGAAGTAGCTGATACGTTGGAATATTAGATTGTAATAGTATTCACTAGCCGATCCTCGAAGGATTTTTAGACCACCATACTTAAAATCGACCTCATCTTCGTCCAACTCTATGAGCCCTGTTGCGTCATTTATCCACAATGCTTTCGCCCATAGTGCCTTTGCTCTTTCAAATACACCATGACCGTTCTGAACTCTGTTACCATCGAACACGAAAACGAGGTGATAGTGATGACATCCCGTTGTTGACCTCTCCCTTACCCAGAAGTAATCTGTCCTAATACTAAGTCTCTTGTACTTCCTCCTTAACACATCTATGAATGTGCGGAAAAGCACATTGTCATCGGCATATGAGTCACTATCAGCGGTGCCTAGTGGATATGTAAAATCTAGTTTTACATAAAATGCCTTTGCGTACTTCCAGTGCACATAATCATGGAACCTCTCAAGCTTACTCAGCAAGTCTACGTAGAATCCTTTGTTTCCTTTCTTGGTTCTGCTTAGTGGCTTTTCATTGTACGTAACTCTCTTGGTTATTTCTCTTCTGAACATAGTGGTACCTCTTCGATAGAGTAAGGGGAGATGATCTTGCTTTATTACGAAGATCACAAAACGAATGAGAGAACACTGTTGAGGAAGTCACTTGTTGCCACTACTACACCTATAAATGTGGATCATGACGACAAGCATTGAGATATACGTATGGAAAAACAAATGGGGTAGGTATATTAAGTATGTATATTACTATATACCTGAATACCTAACCTCCGTATTTACCCGAGTAATCATCAATTAAAACCTATCAGACATGGTGTTGTCTCATAGTATAGGTGACTGAAATGTTTTTTGACCTATTGTCATTCTGAGAATTCTAAAACAGGAATCTGCTGACGGTAAAAGCTCTTTGAACAGACGACAATTGCTGCCATGAGGCTAGAGAGTATTGCTAGATTTGTGACCGAGATCATTTGGTAGAACACATGGGCACCACTTCTTAGATAGCGGCGTTCCGGTCCATTCCCGGTATGAGAAAGAGATCAACGATCCAGCCGATGAAAATCAAACCCAGAGTGAGAAAATAGAGGGTTCAGGAGATCGGCTTGCCATAATAGAAACAATACGCACTGAGGAAGTCGAAGATCCAGAGATGGTAGCCCAGGAGGTTTGAGTTAGTTTGTGGTCTATTCATAGCGGTCTGGTCACCTTGGTAGTTGTTCCAGGCGCTCGACTTGATGGCAAGCCTGGTAAAGTCTTTCCACCAGAAAGTCTCCCAGATTAAATGCACCGATAATGGCGGTGATGTATTTTTCGACGATATCCGATAATCCAAAAAAAATATCAGCATGCAAAAAAACAGCCCCATGGCCCAATGTCAGTCACACCCTGGTACAGGGACATAAAGAAGCTCGTGATATAGACCTTTATTGATTCTTTTATAGCCAAGTTAATTAGAGTTAATTATCTGATAATTAGAAGATAATGAGGGTTAATTAATAGATAATTATGGATAATTAGCGACCCAACTATTCTGCGGCATTGGTATAGCACAAAATAACATGCCCTAGTGGCAGGTCAGGGAACAATCCGGTTATAGTACATACAAATGGAAAACCACTTCTCTCTTGTCGAGAAACCTGTTGCCAGCTTCCTTGTCAAATGTAAATACCATTTTCGGGCCCGCCGAAGGTATGTTCGCGGTTTTCTCCCGATAGTGTTCCGGCAGTGTCCGCGCAATCAGCATCTCTTTAATTTCAATAGATTGAATGAATAAGTGAGCTTGTGAGAAAAACTGGCCAGCACTCCTTTATACAACTTTTACGGTCACACTGTGTTGACCAAACCAATTTTTACAATTTCTCCATGCACTTTTCCTATACGAATCGAGTCCTACAAAATCATGGAAGTGTAAGAAACACACCATCAGTGATACATTTATTCGTTGTTGAATAAATCTTTTTTTTAAGCTTTTCTTCAAATTGATTTTTTCCATTACCAGATGGTTCAATGAATCCTTTTCTTTTAGTAATGTCATTTAATTCTTCGAAAATCGTTTTCCAAGGTTTCTTATGTATTTTTCTCGCATCCCAAACAACCAAACCCAAAGCCCTGTTGGCTAAGCCATTGCTCTTCATGCTCCCTCTTTCGAGTAGTTGATGCAATTCTAGTAGTCGTTCGCCCCGAATATATTTTCCTTTTTGATTTTGATCTCGTTCGTTATGGGCGTATTCAGATTGCTTTAATAAAAGCACGTATTCAGATTGCTTTAATGAACGTAAGTATTCAGATTGCTTTAATAAAAGCACGTATTCAATCTCTTTCAATGCTTTTCTTATTTGCGTTTTTGATTTGTAATTTTTCACATTTTCAACGCAAATTATCAAATCATCTCCCTTGCCCTGATCTTTAGGAATGCTAATAAGTTGAGTTCCATTTCTGCAGGAGTTCATGCAAGGAAAAGCCTTTATAGGAGGAAAGGTATCAATGCAATCAATTCTTACACTATCTTTATTACTTTGTCGAAACTCGTGGTTTTTCCAAAAACTATCTTCGTTCATTTCAATCAATTTAACTAATAAATGATTTTTTAAATTGGTATCCGTTGTCAGAAACTTCAAATCACTCACGACATATTCGTACCGTTGGGATAATTCATAAGCATCTTCAAGTAACTCTTCAGCATCTGGATATTTTTGCAATATTAATTCGTACAAATCATTTTTCACAATTTTTGATAGAGATTGACTATTCCCATAATTTATTAATATTTCAAATTCAAGATCTGACGAATCGTGAAATTTAGACATTAATTCAGGTCTTTGGTTATATATTTCTTTACTGATATCTTCTAAAAAAAAAATAATCTCAACAATTTTTTCATACTCATTCTTATGATCAATATAAAGACGCCTTTTCGCGTACTCCCTTTTCCAAAATGCAATATTCATAAGGCTATTTGTTAATACATATTTATCGTCACCCATATCATGCATGTTATCTTGAGCTAACAGTTCTGTCCATTCTTTCAAATGTCGAGCATCGTTGTCGATGCTGTGATTCTTTTCGGACCCCATCATTACTACTCCTTAAGAACTACTACACTTCAATAATTTAACTTTACGAACACAATCCTTGCGGTTCGCACCACTAATTGCATGACGTTAGTTACCGTTTCGCCAATTTTGTACCCGGTAAAAGTCTCGATCTTATCGGGTTCCTGCTTTTTGTGAAATCGGATTTAACGTTCAGTCATACCAAAATAAACCCAAACCTATACTGCAAAATGAGAATAAGAATGGATGTAGTATCCCCAAAAGTCCTGCATGAGATAGAAGGCAATCTTAAGAACATGCGTTTCACGACAAACCTTAAGGGAAGAGATTCCCGGTCATATAGACCGTACAAGGAACTCGTTAATTTTGTACCCGGTAAAAGTGGCAATCTTATCGACTATTTTTCTTATTTTACCATTCTGCTATCGTAATCATCAAGAATAAACCAAAAACTCTGCGACAGAAAGGAGGCTTGAAATGGATAAAGAATTTGAACAATTACTACAAGATATCGAGGAAAAACTGCCGGATATTGTTTCGAGAAAATGTTTCAGTACTGCGATTGGGCGTGCTATTTCCGAAAAGTCGTTAGCCAATCGAGATTCACTCAACCAAGGCATTGGCGTGAGATTTACCCTTGGAAAAACAGTAGTTTATCCAAAGTGTGCTGTTATGGAATTTCTTCGAAAGAACTTAACACTAGTCAAACGTTAGCATTTATTCATCCCATAATGAAATCCAATTGACATGGCTATGAAAAAAATCAATCTACCCAGGCTGAGAGGGCCACCCTTCCTAAGAATTTCGAGTTGTAGCGAAACCCGAATGAATTAACAGAGGTGATGTTGAAAAGAATAGCCGATCTTCTAACGGACGGCAGAAAGACCTTTTACATCGTCATCAAAACGCAGGAGAAAGGCTTTCTCATGACGTGACAAAAACGTTAACATTATATTATTCCATACATTTAAGGAGCTACAAAATGAGCAAAAAACAAAATGATCAATTACCTCAGTCTGAACTGATCACCATTCCTGATAATCTTGATGTTGATTTTAATCAAAAAGTTTTGCTTGATGAGGCTTTTGAAAAAGTAGCCAATCTTCCTTCGAAGATCAGGGAGCAAAGCCAGGTGGTCATCGAGGTGCAAGGGATGAGTTTTTACTGTGATGTGATAAATGGAAAGATGGGAACAAAACCACCTGTCGTTCGATTTATATTAAACCCTATTTTAGCATAAACTTAAGGAAACATTGGGCCTACCAGTCAAGGCAGGCCCAATGTTGCTCTCTACATATATGGAGAAAACTATGTTTGATGAAGATCGCCCAATCTTAAAGGCTATGGTGACACCAAATCAACCTCCTCAAATTCGTATGATTGAGCCTGTTGCTCACCAACGTTCGGGGAGGGACAAATCGACATATTACGGGGCAAACCCATTTGGTATCTCCCGTAGTACTCATCAGAATGTACCACAGTATTATGAAAGAAATAGCTGCAACGGAGGAGATAACGAACATGTCATTATTGAAGGCCATCCAAATCTGGAACAGAGAATCTACCCCGGTACGAATCAAGCAAATATTAAAGATTCGTTAATGGCGGTTATTGCATCTATCTCACCTGAGACCTTGGAAGCAATAATAAAATTAGGTATGCTCTTATTAACCTCTCATGCAAATGGCAATAAAACTCCACAGGCACAAGCAATACCTGCAGATAACCAATTAAAGGATACATTGCAGCTGGTTCTGGCAGCCTGTGGCATAAATTTTCCAAACATAGATGTTGAGAACAGCAAGGAATTCCCTAATAAAGTAAAGATAGTCTGGGATGAAATGATTAAATACGGCTACGATATCTTTAAAAAAGTTGATCTGACGAAGGCACTTCAGAAGAAGCTCAAAGCTAAAGAAATAGATGAAGTTCTTGAGTTTCTGCTTTCAGAAGGTGGCGTTCTGGAAAAAGTTGGCCAGAAGAAGAGCTCAAAAGGTAGAACGCCTTCACCACAATACAGATTACTTTGGAATAATCCAAAATATTTTCAAAGTGCATAAATCTTGCTAACCAAAGATATAGAACCTCAGATTTACTAAGGCGGTCACTGATTTCTGTACTATCCTCACGAAAAAGGAACTGCTATGATGTTTATGTACCTTTGTATTTACCAAAATGTCTGGCATGTGAAGTACGGATTAATAAGTCATAGCTGAATCGCATCGGCTATCTGATGCGCTAGCATTTGCCAATAGTTTTAATTTTAAGGAATTAGCGGGCTGTGAACGAACTCGATCAAAAAATCAACACGCATTTTCCCGGAAAAAATGTCCGAAAGGATTTAGTCAAAGACATAAAAAATAACACAATTGTCCCTTCTTATGTTCTTGAATATCTATTAGGGCGACACTGCGCCACCAGCGAAGAAGCCATCATTCAGACCGGCGTCAAAACTGTTAAAGAAATTTTGCGTATGCACTATGTTTCTCGCAAAAAAGCTACCCTGATGTGCTCCAATATAAAAGAAAATGGGTGCTACAAGGTTATTGACAAAATCAGCGTAACCTTGAATGAACATGACGATGTCTATGAAGCAATTTTTTCCAACCTCGGTATCAAAAAGGTGTTGGTTTCTTCCCGCAAAATTAAGGCGCATCCTAAGCTCTTGGTTGACGGTGCTTGGTGTATCGCAGATATTCAGTATAGAGCCAGCCTGGACAAGAAAGTCAGCCCCTGGATTTTATCCTCTCTTCAACTAATTCAGTCATCTGGCTTTGATTTTAACGGCTATGTCGCGGCGAGAGAGCACTTCACCATTACTGAATGGATCGATTTACTAATTCAGAGCCTTGGCTTCAACCCGGCAAAATTTGACAAGCGGACTAAATTATTGATGCTTGTCCGTCTTATTCCTTATTGTGAACCAAACTATAACCTGATTGAGCTAGGACCTAAATCAACAGGCAAATCACACACCTACTCTGAGCTTTCGCCTAATGGCATTTTGATATCTGGTGGAGCCCTCTGTGTCAATGTAAGTGAGACACCTACCCCTTGAAAAATTAGTGTAGGGCGGGTAGGAAATTCTCCATGCAATTTAAAACAAAATCCATACACAGCGCAAAACATTCACATCCAGCATCAATGACCGACAAAGAGCCAAAACGACCTGATCCAGAAGTGCTGGAAACGAAACCCCGGCGGCGTTTTACGGCAAAATACAAGCTCAGCGTTCTGGCAGAAGTTGATGCTTGTAGCAAGTCCGGCGAAATTGGTGCGCTTCTGCGAAGGGAAGGTCTGTATTATTCAAACATCCGCACCTGGCAACGGCAATTACAGGAAGGCGCACTCAAAGGACTTTCTCCCAAAAAGAGAGGGAGAAAAAAACATGAGGTTAATCCCTTGGCAAAACGTGTTGCCGAATTGGAGCGGGACAATACCAAATTGGCCAAAAAGCTCAAACAAGCTGAAACTATAATCGAAGTTCAAAAAAAAATATCAGAAATCCTGGGGATCTCACAGCCCAACAGCAACGAGGAGAACTCATGACCACTGTTGCTGAACTCAGTCGTCAGACCAACACCAAGGCTGCCTGCGCTGCTTTTAACATCCCCAGAGCCACCTATTATCGCCAGACTGCAAACCTGACAGTGGCCAAGCCCAAGGTCCGTCTGGCGTCACCACCATTGGCGCTCACCAGTGCGGAGGAGCAAAAAGTTCTAGATGTTCTGCACGAACCGAGATTCCGTGATCTTGCGCCTTCTCAGGTGTATGCCACCTTGTTGGACGAAGGAATATATCACTGCTCCATCCGCACCATGTATCGAATCCTGACAAAACATGACGAGGTTCGTGAACGGCGGCGGCAGGTAACTCGATCCCATTATGAAAAACCAGAACTTCTAGCCACCGGCCCCAATCAGGTATGGTCTTGGGATATTACCAAGTTGAAAGGACCGGCCAAATGGACGTATTTCCACCTCTATGTCATTCTGGACATCTTCAGCCGGTATGTGGTCGGCTGGATGGTCGCGCACCGTGAACAGGCTGTTCTGGCTAAGCGTCTCATCAAGGACTCCTGTGAAAAACAGCAAATCAAACCGGACCAGCTGACGCTCCATGCCGATCGGGGCAGCAGTATGAAATCAAAAAACGTTGCCTTTCTCTTGGCCGATCTGGGCGTAACGAAGACCCATAATCGCCCCTATGTGAGTAATGACAATCCCTTTTCGGAAGCGCAGTTCAAGACGCTGAAATATTGCCCGGAATTTCCTGGAACATTCGGCTCAATACAGGATGCCCGTCACTTTTGCCATGATTTTTTCACCTGGTATAATGGTGAACATATGCATTCAGGCATTGGTTTACTGACTCCCGAGCAGGTCCATTACTGTCTGGACAAAGAGGTCATACAAAAACGTGCCGAGGTTCTTAAAGTTGCTTTCAGAAAACACCCAAACCGTTTTAAGGGCAAGGTCCCACAACCGTTGCCAGCACCACAGGAGGTCTGGATTAATCCGCCGAAAGAGTTGTCTCTTGCTGAGAAAACAAAATAACATTTTGTTTTCTTAAAGATAATAACAGGTTCAGCATATTGGATGGGTTTGTCAAGATTAACGGAGCGTAGCGGAGTTACCCGCAGGGCACGATCTTGATAAAGCTATCCAATAGGCTATTCCCGGTAACTGTGATCGAGTGAGTCTAATTTACGCACAAAGGTGTCTCATTTTCATTGACATGTTCCGAGAAATCTCAGCTCCTAAGCTTTTTGTCAATAATGCTAATGGTAAGATAGGCCTGGTTGGTTACTGTGACGTAGTGATCTTTGATGAGTTCGCCGGAAAGAGAAAGAAGGTTGATATACACTTGGTTAACATCATGAAGAATTACATGGCCAACAAATCCTTTTCTCGGGGAATGGAACAAGTAGAGGCAGAGGCCTCGATGGTCTTTATCGGCAATACTCAGATAAGACTTGCCTCAATGCTTCAAAACTCGAATCTATTTGTGGACCTACCTGCCGAGTACCAAGATTCGGCCTTCCTGGATCGGATCTATTTCTATCTCCCTGGGTGGGAAATGAATGTAATTCGCGAGGAGATGTTTTCCGAGAACTATGGCTTGGTGGCCGATTACCTAGCGGAAATGCTTCATTCAATGCGAAATCATGACTATTCTAATCGCTACAAGGCGCACTTCTCTTTGTCCACCGATATTTCTAAAAGAGACCAGGATGCCATAAATAAAACCTTCTCTGGATTGATGAAAATCCTCTTTCCCAATGATGGTGCCTCAAAAGAAGAGATCGAGGAACTGCTCGATTTTGCCATTGAAGGTCGCAAGCGCGTTAAAGACCATTTAATACGCATAGATTCCACCTTTCCCAAGGTAACTTTTACCTACCAAGATACAACATCTGGAAAGGTCAAATTGGTGAGCACGCTCGAAGAAGGAAAGTTCTTCGAGCACCATCTTAAATTGGTTACTAACGGCAAAGACATTCGAGAGGATTTCTCAATTGTTACATCTAAACAACCCCTTGAAGAAAAGAGCCGAATCATTTTTCTAAATGAGCTCGGCGTTACCTTTGATGGTTTGTTTGGGGCATATCTAGGTGGCGCGGGCAATATCACCATCACGGACCCGTATGTACATCGACCTCATCAGATTCAAAACTTCATGGAATTCCTGGCAACGGTTGTAAAGTATAAACA
Organism: uncultured Desulforhopalus sp.; assembly: GCA_963677465.1. GTDB lineage: Bacteria > Desulfobacterota > Desulfobulbia > Desulfobulbales > Desulfocapsaceae > Desulforhopalus_A. The sequence goes on from OY781976.1 coordinate 4,005,643, forward strand.
GAAAAATCTGAAAATAGCGGTACACTTAACAACAACAGAAGATAAAATTGCCGGAGAGTTACAAAGATATTACTTCAAAGAAATCAAGGATTGTTTTGAAAAAATAGGCGTCAATTTTACTTGGGAGTTCGATAGCACCTGTGTCAACCACGCCCGTGATATCGTGACCGACCATGGATGGAAAATTGTTCTTAGCAGTGGTTTGGATATTTTTCGACATCGTGAAGATAATGACATCTTCGCCTTCACAAGTCATCTGCAGCGAAATAGGCCATGTGAGATATTTGAAGTGACCTACTTGAAGAATGATGGATCCTCTCAATTACAAAAGTTTCTGAGCCAACATTAAAGGTTGCCATCAATCATGAGTTCATACCTATAAGATCCCTGTTGCATTCCCCGGGCGTATAGTGAGGAGTGTTTTCAAAACTGAGATCGCAGAAAAATAAGACTTTGTCGGCTAAGAAAAATTAATTTTCAAGTGATTAGTTCAGCATCCCCCCGCAAGTGTGATGCTGATCGCTTGTGGAACCAGATGATTATTTAAAGTTTTTTGTTATGGATTAAATTTAAGGTGTACTCAGAATTCTGTCAATCTCCTCAGCCAGCTTATTGAGTGCATCAGCCTTTTCCTGAAAGTAATCGTACTGGTCATAAACACCCAACATCCCTCCTTGAGCATGATTGAGGACTCGCTCTCTAACGTGCTGCTTTATTTGCAAACGACTCATAATGGTTCGAGCAGTACGTCGTAAATCATGTGCTGTCCAGTCTTTAACTCCGCTTATTTCTTGAAGATCCTTCCGTGCATCTTTAGTAGATTTCGCCCGCCCATCAACTGCTCCTTTACACCAATTATAATTTGAAGGAAAAACCCATTCTATAGTTCCTATGTCTTTAGGCTTTCTGGCGAGTAGGATAGATTTTACTTGAGGTGATAAAGGAACCAAATTGGTAGATCCATTCTTGGTGTTATTTTGTCTCCAGATGTCATTTTTGAATTCAATGTCCCTCCATCGCATCGACATTATTTCCCCTGGACGCTGAGCAGTCAGTAATCCAAGTTTTAGGATATCTCTTGGGTTTGACCTCAACTTATCGAAGTAAGGCCACAAGGTTTTGATTTCTTCATCAGAAAGATATCGTTTCCGAGGAGGTTCTGATCCGCCAGGTTTATTCAGCCATTGCATCGGATGGATTTGTATCCACCCTTGCTGAATTGCAACTTTAAACACAACCCTGAGTAGAGCATACAACCTGTTTGCCGAAACAGGAGTTTTTGTTGCTACAATATTCAGAAGATCAGTGATATTTCTTGGTTCAATATCTTGAACCTTAAGCTGGCCGATAGTCGGACAAATATTATTCTTCCAACGCCTGTCTTCTTCAATGATTGTTGAAGCTGCTTTTGGCTGCTTCATCCTTGCCCGTTCATTCTTGTACTCTGCCCACAAGTCAATCATTGTTGGTGCAGTTTTTTTTGTCTGTTTTGATGACATTGGGTCATTGCCCTTGTTGACCTCGGCCATAACGTCACCTGCTTTTTTGCGCGCATCTTTAAGGCTAAGAGCAGGATAAACACCCAAGGTGTATCGCATTATTTTACTATTATGACCTTTGTACATTACAAACCATGTGCGTTTATTTTTAGGGCTGATTCGTAGGCCAAATGCACCTTCCCCGTGTTCCCGACTGTTATCAAAATATTCGATAGACTTATCCGTTGGCTTGAGATTTTTGATAGTCATAGGACTAAACGTGATTTTAGGCATCGCTATAGTTCCTTTGTTAAAATATTTGCAAAAACAAAGTTTGCAAATATTTTGCAAACTTTTAATTATTATTCTAAGGGAAGAACGGGGAAACTACATTGAAGAAAACATAGCTCGACAAACAACCTAAGTCAATGAAATAAAGTTGAAAATACCAGAGAAACGGGGGTGTAGGGATGGGATGGGATGCATAGGGACATACAAGCAAAAAGCATCACCCACATGACTGGCAGTCAAGAGGTCATCGGTTCGATCCCGATTAGCTCCACCAAAAATATTAGGCACTTACAGTTTTAACTGTAAGTGCTTTTTTAGTTTTGGCACCATTTTGGCACCACTATCCAAAAACACCATCCATTCCATTTTTGCTTTATCTTCAACAGCCTACCCACCTTACATTACCTTTCCTTTATTTCCGCGTAGCGGGAAACTACGGGCCATTGATTGCATTACCAACAATGCAAATACGAAGCTCAGGCCAATGTTGCATAATGCTTGTTATGTTTTGATTTTGCTCTGAACGAGAGTGAAAAAATTAAACATAACCACATTATGCGACAATGGCAGACGATAGGCCCGATGCAGTTGATCGGGCCTTTTGGTTAGAACACAGGCGGGTGGGTACTATTACTGGCTTTTTGGGCGGCAGTATCGCCCACTTGCTAGCCCAACCAGACCAACTACACAAAACAAATCAGGCTGGCTGGGCGCTGTTTCTGTAAGTGGTTAGGAGCGGAAGATCTGGAGCGACACACACTTCCCTGCAAATGCCCTTGCATTTGCACACTTTGTCAGTAGCCTCTGTACAGTATGAGGTAACGAATTCTGTACCTGGCTAATCTGAGTATAGTTTACCTTTCAATGGTCGCTGGGTAGGGCTATTGGAGCCTTCTGTGGTGCGCGGCTTTATCGCGCGTCACGGACGGCGGAAATCGCACCACCAGAGACAGGCTCCCTTTATGATGAGGCGCGGATGATAATAATTCTGAGATCAATAGAACTGTTCAGGATTTTGTGTCATTTCTTGGAGTTCGGTCTTACCACTGAGGATAGCGGAAGTTGAAGCCAGCTCCGAGAATGGGCCCCAAATATGCTCGTCGGAGGAGCTGGCTTCAAGTGGAGCGGGACAGCAAAAAACAGAGCATTAGCAATGGTGATAGCCTATAGGGTTGATATAGTGAATGACGTGTCGTTTTACATTTTTAGTATATAGGAGCACAAGATAACGTTATGCATGGAATGGGTTACGTTTATATATAGGGTGTATATAGGTTGGGTGAGGTAGGTACGTAGTATATCGGTATGGGTGGCGAACCAGATTAAGCAGTACCCTGAGACCAACCTCCCTGTCTTTCTCTATAGAGATCAGATTAGGCATGAGAACCTGCTCTTCCTAATGGCTTACTATCTCTATGTGTATGTGTCAAATGACACTGGTAGCCCGAAGGGGCTCCCAGTTGCTGGTCATACTTCTTCTTTAGGGGTGATCATGAGATCTACTTCGTTCTCGAATGCGTCGCCAAGCTTTGAAACGGCACGTATATAAGGCAATGGCATCTTAGATGTCTCTTCGATGATCTCTGCTGCTGATGAGATGATAGTACTGATGAGTCCTTTGATAGTTATTGATTTAGCCATGATGTTGCTCCTTGTAAGTTGATTGATAGGGGTAGGTATTCCATGTTTCTTACCGGAGGTAATGTTGATAGGGGGGGTATAGCGGACTGTGTGATGTTGACAGTATGTACTGCACTCGGAAGCCTGTGAGATATTTCCCCAGGGCTTTCAACCTGTATATATTATAATTTATTACACAGAGACAAGCAGCCTCGCTCGGTCCTATCTGACAGCGACAACGAACACTCGCCTCTATGATTATATGTGAATCATCTAGTTCGCCAGATCATTCATTTTCACCTTTATCCAACGGCAAGAGAGAAAGTACTAACAGTCGCTAGGCTGATGCAGAACTGAAGCAATTATCTCGAATGATAATCTGGAAAAATTTTCTAATAAAAGGCTCAGCCGCAGCAATGTGTTGCCGTCGACTGAAGTTATACATGAGTTACTGAGTAACAAATCCATTTAAAAAGTCATTGATTTCAGATTTGTATTTATCAACCAAGTTAGCGCTTGTGAATGTTACAAACTGAGTGGTTCCAGAAGTATCAGAATAGTAATATCCAAGATAGGTGAAATTTACTCCCTCCAAAATGCCTCCAATTTCCATGTAGAGTACCTTGTTCCCATTTACGGTTCTGTACTCTTTTTTCAGTATTCTTCCATCAGGCGCCGCGTCTTTTAGATTACTTAAAGCGATATCAGCTAAGTTTTCAATCGGCATTTCAATACGTTCTGTGATTGTCATGCCATATAAATCAGTATCTTTTAGCTGAAACTTATATTCTGCTGCTGAAGTGCTATCCTTGGGTTTGCTAAATGACCATTTATTTGTATTCAACCAATATGCAGTATCATTTTTTGTGCTTTTTAATAAAAAAGACGAGTCTTTAGGTCTTTTGAATATGCTTTTATTATAATTTATTGCACCTTCATTCAGCTTGGATTTAGTGGGATATTCCCATTTACCATCGCTATATATAATTATTTCTTCGCCTGTATCGGTAATAGCCTTCTGACTTGCATAACTAATTGTTGTTAGACAAATAAACAGTATAAAAAATAGTGTTTTCATTATTTCTCCCCTTTTTTAGCGCGGTGTACGCTAGTACCACGTTAACTATTTTGCTTTACTTAGCGTTATCTCTCTATCTAATCTGTCGAAGTTCCATCTATAGAATGCTTCATCAACTTTATACCCATCAAGGTTCTCAGACCAAGTGTCACTTGGTTTCCTACCCCACAAAACGCTATACACGAGAGACACTCCATCAGATTGGCACCTTAATGTTTTTGGCTCTCCGTTAGAAAATTTCTGAGTTGTAGTGATTACTGTGTCAGGCTTGCACTTTGCTTGAAAAATTACAAAAGTGGAAACTGTGTAATCATCATTTTTATACGCATAAACGGCATAATTCTCAGACATATGTACTCTTCTAAGAATAGATTTTTTCATATCGTCTCCGGACGAAATTTGAACTCCGTCTGAATTCGGATTATATGACTTGTCTTCCCATTCCCATTTTTTCGTTGTGCTGAAGCCCAGCGCTAAGGATTTTTGGTATTCCAAATATAGAAATACAAAGAATATAATAGCCGCCAAAAACAGAAGCACATAAAGCGTATACTTTAAAATTTTTTTAAGCATTACAATTCCATATTGATTAGACAACGATTACATACCCGATAAGTGGTTAACGCAATATTTACTAATTTTCAAGGAAAACTCAGCTATTTGTGCAGGGTATATGCACAAACCAGTAACAAATAGGAGATTTTCCCAGAAAATATATACTGGTCACTTATACAGAATAGTTAGGCAACGTGGTTAACAGTAACTGAGTCTCGATTTCTACAACTATTTCTTAAAGTCATCCACCCGAGTCACCGTGTCGTCCAGGTGCACTCCACAGGATGGTCATTGTCAATAATTACAGGGTATTAAGTAGCTACTTAAGTAAGCATATTTTTTTATTACTTCACCTTCTTCCATCCAGATCGACCTGCACTGCTTGATGCTCAGTTCAGGTTTAAGCTGGATCGTAAGCCGCTGCGCGCCTTAAGTTCCCGCGTAAACCCTCCCTCACACAAGACAGCTTGCCCGCCTGGCCGGAAGAAGCTGAAGGGAGGTAGTGTGTACACCTATAACTTTCTACCATAATATGCACACTACTTCCTCTCTGGTCGGTGGTCTCTACCCAGATGTTTCTTCGATATTTTATACACTTATATCATTCGGCCAGCTACATTGAGCACATTAGCTCAACGAAATAAATCGAAAGTAGTGTATATCTTGGGCAAACGAAATCACTTTATACGGCTTTTTTGAACTTCTCGTTCTGCCTCAGAAATTGCCGAATATCTTCCATTAAAAGAGGGGTCAAGTGCTTTTCATTTTCTGCGGCATCTATCCCCTGCTCCCGAAATAAACCCACCACCCTATTTTTTGCTAACCGTGGACAGAGGCAGCCGTCATGAACAGGCAAGACAGGGATATTTTCTCTCATCCCGGCCTCCATGATTCTCATCATTATCTGGGCCTCCTCCATTTGTAGGCGGCCCCAGTTAGATTTATAGAGGTGATCGATTATCGGCTTGTGACACCGCTCCAACTCTTGCATCAAGGAGAATAATCGATTCCTGCTGACTTTTGGGTTATCCTTGCATTTGGCGTAAGTATAGGCTACCGCCTTTCGGCCTTTTTCCCGAACCTCATTATCCTTTTTTGTGTTCATCATCAGGAGCATCAGTTTTTTGGTTATGGTCCGTGTCTCATCCTGATAGATGTATGGGTCATGGTCCGGGAATTTCACTCCTGCTTGACGGTAAAGTAGTTGGACATGCATTCCTCGACCATCAACGTCTGCTGTGAGTTCACCATTTATTGACGTTTGCTTGCGGAGTATTTTACTGGCTCCAATCCACCAGGCGCCAAACATTCGCCCGCCCATGGTCATCTCTTTATTGCTGAAAGAAAAATATGGTTTTTTCTTCTCTTGCTCGGGATAGCTCAATGGTTCTTTTCCACAGATCTCTGTTCGATAACGATTGATCAGTTCAAAATATTCCTGGCTAATGTTGGTTTTAATCTCCTGCCGCTCGATAAAATCCCACCACGCGTCCAGGCGTGCCGCCAACTCCTGCTTCTCTGGAGTATCAAGATTCATATTATGCCGTTTCTCCTTATTGTTGTTGTCCCTGTAGTAAATTTGATGTTGAGGCGTGTAAACTATACCTGCTGGTTTATAAAGCTTTGCCAGTGGCTTGTATTGGATCACTGACTTCTGTACGGTATCGACACTCCTAGTGATAAATGCATGGTTGACCAGATGAGTGAAGACCTGCAAAAGAACTGTTCGGCCTGGCTCTTTCGAGATATTTCTGACGTTGAGGGTATCGCCCTTTATTTGATTGCTCAGGATCGTGTTGACTGCGTTGATTCTGCTCTCTTGCACTATTGCTTTTTTGGTTTTCGACATTGGATAATCTTGCAAAAATGCTCTGGCTGTTTCGGGGCTTCCTCCCAGGCCCATGCTGAAGTATTTGACTGGATTATCTTCACTACTCATTCATTCGGGTTCTCCTATGAAAAAAAGAACCGGGTAAGGTATAGTTCCCTTACCCGGGTGGTTGCTTTCTTCCCTATTCGTCTGCCAGGACTTAGTTTAGGAAATTCAGCTGCTCGGGAGTCAGTTTTTCCTCCTGCAGGTAGTATTGCGCTGCTCTGTGCATGATTCCTAATGCATCAATCTGTTGATAATAGCTGCGTTCAATCGGCCAACCTTGCGCACGTAACTCCGAGATTCGTGATGATGGATTCATCATTGACAATTGATCACGACAAAATAGAGTTGTGACCACTTTATTAATCAGTAAGTATTCAAGTAACTGTTTTGCCTGTGCTGATATTTTTTGCTTCTTGCTTTTCATATTTTCTCCATTGATTTTAAATTTGATGTTTCTAATGCTCTCTTGGTGCTTCCCATGCAGAATGGATGTAGTGCACAATCTTGGGCATTTATGCTGCAACCTCTCGATTCTCTGTCCATGCGCATAATGCGGATTTTTTCCACCCCACAGCACGCTCCGATAGACGATACTGCTTAGGGAATGTCCCGCCCTTCATTAGTCTATAGATAGTCGCTTTACTGAGGCCGGTTAACTTGAGGACATCAGGCATTCTCAGGATTACATCAGTTGCTGGTTGGTACATGTTGGCTTGCTTGTCTGTCACGTTCTTTGTTCCTTGGTTTGAATTAATGTTTTGCTTCATGCAATCTCCTTTCCCTCTAGCCATTCCTTAACAGCATCATAGGAATAGCGGATTGCTCTTCTGGAAATCCGCATATACTTTGGCCCAGTTCCATTGTGCCTCCAGATGGCTAATGCATTTTCAGTGACTTTTAGTTTTGTTGCTAATTCTTCAGGTGTGTATAACAGTTCATTTTGAATCATAAGTTGTCCTACCTTTTTTTGAGTTTTAATTACGAGCGCTCGTTTGTTGTCGATTGTTATGACACTCCCAAATAAAAAAAAAGAGGGCATCTGTGCTAGATCACAGATGCCCTCTTAGGTATTAAATGCTTTCTCAGGTTTTAAAATGTCATCAAAACCCTCCCCACAAAGCCTCTCTAAGGCTCAAAGAACTCATATTGTTTCTTTAGCTTTTTTTTGTAGGTCTTTAAATATCTGCATCTCATCCTTTCTCCAACCCCAGACTTTTTCTCCTCATAAACAAGGCCTAATTGCTTGCCAAAAACTTCATACAACTCATCTGATTTTAAACGCCGTTTTTGGGGGAACTCTACTCTTATATTGTTTACCAACGAATCAGGAAAATAATGAATGACGGTATGACCAGGGGATGGGTATAAAATCTGCCAAAAATAATCAGGGTCTTCCTTTGCACAATGAAGCAGAGCATAAACCGGTTCTTGCTGTTCTTGCTGAGTAAGTGATCCTGGAAGAGAACGTGTTTGTTTGCAACCGGATTGATAATGATCGATATCGTCTTCTATGACACGAATCATCCGTTCCATGACATTGCGCGGGACATCCTCTCCGTTCTTGGTATATTTAAGCCATAAACATTTTGCGCCAATATCTGTTGGATTGGCAATGAAGTTATCCCCTGATACAGACATGTAGGACTGCTGATTTTCCAACCTTTCCAGATCTGCCTCAAAGCGAGCTTCCGATTCTTCCTCAGACTCATATTCTTCCATATACATGACTGCTCCACCAAGTTAATGCCACGAGTTCGATCTCTTCTTCATCCGTCAATTTCTCAATACCCATGATGTGTCTTTTTATGCCTGCCGTAACAATTCAACAACTTTAGCTTGCTTGGTTTCAGCTCCAATGATCTTATCAATCTTCCTGCCTAGTTTATTCAATGCATCTGCCTTCTGTGGCAAATATCCAAAGATATCGTATGTCCCTTCAATCTTTCCCATGGAATGATTCAACACCCGCTCTGCTACATTAGGCGCAACACCGATCTCAGACAACAGGGTTCGCCCGGTACGACGTAAATCATGTGTTCCCCACTGTTCCATCCCAAGGTCCATAATAAGCCTATACCTGGCCTTATTGAGGTTGCTGGTATGACCACACTCTGCACCAGGGTTTGAAGGGAACACAAACTCTGATTTATTGCCTTTCCTTGGTTCGAGAATAGCTATCACTTGAGGAGATAGCCCTCTGTGTCAATGTAAGTGAGACACCTACCCCTTGAAAAATTAGTGTAGGGCGGGTAGGAAATTCTCCATGCAATTTAAAACAAAATCCATACACAGCGCAAAACATTCACATCCAGCATCAATGACCGACAAAGAGCCAAAACGACCTGATCCAGAAGTGCTGGAAACGAAACCCCGGCGGCGTTTTACGGCAAAATACAAGCTCAGCGTTCTGGCAGAAGTTGATGCTTGTAGCAAGTCCGGCGAAATTGGTGCGCTTCTGCGAAGGGAAGGTCTGTATTATTCAAACATCCGCACCTGGCAACGGCAATTACAGGAAGGCGCACTCAAAGGACTTTCTCCCAAAAAGAGAGGGAGAAAAAAACATGAGGTTAATCCCTTGGCAAAACGTGTTGCCGAATTGGAGCGGGACAATACCAAATTGGCCAAAAAGCTCAAACAAGCTGAAACTATAATCGAAGTTCAAAAAAAAATATCAGAAATCCTGGGGATCTCACAGCCCAACAGCAACGAGGAGAACTCATGACCACTGTTGCTGAACTCAGTCGTCAGACCAACACCAAGGCTGCCTGCGCTGCTTTTAACATCCCCAGAGCCACCTATTATCGCCAGACTGCAAACCTGACAGTGGCCAAGCCCAAGGTCCGTCTGGCGTCACCACCATTGGCGCTCACCAGTGCGGAGGAGCAAAAAGTTCTAGATGTTCTGCACGAACCGAGATTCCGTGATCTTGCGCCTTCTCAGGTGTATGCCACCTTGTTGGACGAAGGAATATATCACTGCTCCATCCGCACCATGTATCGAATCCTGACAAAACATGACGAGGTTCGTGAACGGCGGCGGCAGGTAACTCGATCCCATTATGAAAAACCAGAACTTCTAGCCACCGGCCCCAATCAGGTATGGTCTTGGGATATTACCAAGTTGAAAGGACCGGCCAAATGGACGTATTTCCACCTCTATGTCATTCTGGACATCTTCAGCCGGTATGTGGTCGGCTGGATGGTCGCGCACCGTGAACAGGCTGTTCTGGCTAAGCGTCTCATCAAGGACTCCTGTGAAAAACAGCAAATCAAACCGGACCAGCTGACGCTCCATGCCGATCGGGGCAGCAGTATGAAATCAAAAAACGTTGCCTTTCTCTTGGCCGATCTGGGCGTAACGAAGACCCATAATCGCCCCTATGTGAGTAATGACAATCCCTTTTCGGAAGCGCAGTTCAAGACGCTGAAATATTGCCCGGAATTTCCTGGAACATTCGGCTCAATACAGGATGCCCGTCACTTTTGCCATGATTTTTTCACCTGGTATAATGGTGAACATATGCATTCAGGCATTGGTTTACTGACTCCCGAGCAGGTCCATTACTGTCTGGACAAAGAGGTCATACAAAAACGTGCCGAGGTTCTTAAAGTTGCTTTCAGAAAACACCCAAACCGTTTTAAGGGCAAGGTCCCACAACCGTTGCCAGCACCACAGGAGGTCTGGATTAATCCGCCGAAAGAGTTGTCTCTTGCTGAGAAAACAAAATAACATTTTGTTTTCTTAAAGATAATAACAGGTTCAGCATATTGGATGGGTTTGTCAAGATTAACGGAGCGTAGCGGAGTTACCCGCAGGGCACGATCTTGATAAAGCTATCCAATAGGCTATTCCCGGTAACTGTGATCGAGTGAGTCTAATTTACGCACAAAGGTGTCTCATTTTCATTGACATGTTCCGTAGTGGTACAAGATGAGCGTGCCTCTTCGATTTAGTTCTCTCTGCAGGAAGGGTCCAGATGTTTTTTTCAAGATTAAGCTCAGACCATTTCATACCCATGACCTCACCTGGACGTTGACAGGTTAACAAGGTGAGCTTGAAGATATCTCTTACATTAGGACGACAGGTATCAAATTTTGGCCACAACACTTTTATCTCATCCTTCGAAAGATATCTATGCCTTGGCTTCTCTTTTGCTGGTTTATTCATCCCAAACATTGGGTGCTGTTCTATTAAATCTTTGTTTAAAGCCAATTTAAACAGTACGGACAACAGAGAGAATAGCCTATTAGCACTCACGGGACTTTTCTCTGCCAGTGAACCAAGAACCATAGAAAGATGCTTCTTGCGAATATCGATCAACTTCATATCCCCCAGAGTGTCTTTCAAGAGGGTGTCATATTTACGCTGATCTTCCTTTTGGGTAGTTTCGACTTTATCCCGATAAGAAGGGGATTTAAGGTATTGCTCCCAGAGGCCCGAGAATGTTTCTGCTTCCTGATACCCTCGCTTGACTTCGTTTGGCTCAATTCCAGAATCGATATCTTTTAGCAGAGCGGCGGCTTTTGTTCTGGCATCTTTTAAGCTGATGTCTGGATATGTCCCGAAGGAAAACTTCTTCTTTTTACCGTTGAACCGGTAACTGATGAGCCAAGACTTTTTACCCTTTGGGGAAATTCTTATTCCCAACGATCCAGGATGACCAAAGGGTTTGAACTCGAAGTGAACCTTAGGTTCAGTCAATGCATTGATTTGCAGATAGCTTGTGATAGTCACTGAGAACCTCCTATTGCCATGGTGCCAAATTTAACTTGGCACCAATTTGGCACCAAAAAGGGACGAAATGTCACAAGACCACTTGATACTTTACGAAGCTAATAATACCTTTATAACTTGTGATTATCAAGCTTTATATGGTTTATTTGGATGTTCAGGGAGTATTACATGGCACCAGGAAAGTGTAGGGTAAGAAGACTGGCAGTCAAGAGGTCATCGGTTCGATCCCGATTAGCTCCACCATATGTTTTCAAAAGGGTGCTACAGTTTACTACTGTAGCACCCTTTTTTTATTGTTTGTGCTGGTAATTTGCTCTGACAATTATTTGTTCACCTTGGCAAGTGCTCCTTTTATTGAGAGAACATAGGGTTTTTGATCCCGGAGAAACCTGGGCAGACTATTTTGCACAAGGCGGGCTCTTTCGAGACTCGGATATTCACCATAGAAGACAAAGATATATTTTGGCGCTGTTGTTTTGTTGAAAATATAGAAATTACCAGCTTCTTGCCGATATTGTACCTGAGCCAGCATCTTCTTGAGATTTTTCTCAGCATCTCTGGAAGTCAAGGCCATAAGCTGGACGGTATACATATTCTGCTTTTCTCTTTTGTTCCAGCCAGCACCTGCTAATACCCTCTCTTTATACAGTCGCTCAACAGCAGCAGAAGCTGTCGGAACCTTTACTTTTGAGCCTTCAGGCCGAGACTGGAGTTTTGTTAGCTTCGGCTCTGTCTTTGCAGATAAACCATTTTTTTTCTTTTGAGTCTGCGTTAAATGCAGTGGCGGAACGCTTTTAAATTCTTCTTGCACCGGTTGCTGTAATGCTTCCATTTGGGGAGGTCGTTCGGTTACTTTTTCGACAACGTCAGCCACCATTTCCTGCCTGCCTATATCCGTTGTTTCAGTTTGCTCAGCTGGCTCAATCATCTCTACTGTTCCTGTTGATTCAGGCGTTTCAAGAGGTTCAAGTGTTCCATTTGGTTCAGCGGTTTCTTTTTCTATACTTTCCGAAACCTGATCACCATCGGGCTGCGCTGCTTCTTCTGCAGGACGCGTCTGAACTTCCTGCTCTGCGAGGGTTTGCTCCTCAGATATTTGCGCTGGTGGCAGCTTTTCTTCAGCAACTTTTCCTTGATCCACAGGTTCTTCGGTCACCAACCTGGACTCTTCTGTCTGGACAATCTTCTGATCAACACCGTTGCCATCGTCTCCAGAGCTGAACAGAAAAAAGAGCAATAAAAGGCAAATGGCACCACCACCAATCCAGGGCAGATACGCAACAATCTTCTCCCTAAGCAGAGGAAATATTTCCCTGCCAGGAGTTCTTTGTCCTGTATAAACGCCCTCTTTAATGTTGTTTAAAAGCACCATAAAAGAAGTGTCGTCCCCAGGCGTATTCACTGATTCCTCGCCCAGACTATTGATGACTCTGAAATTGCCTTTGGCCAGGTCATTGATCTTCGTGACAAGCTCATCGGTAAACACAGTGGAGGCATCATCTACACCCGGCAACTGAGCGGCACAATTACGTAAATAGTCGGCGGTCTCAGCCTTAGACAGTGGGTTAAGCTTAAAATAAGATTGCTCGGTGTCCTGAAAATCGCAGAGAGAGAGCTGATCACAGTTTTCGAGGAATGTTTTTCGGCCAGAAAAGAGCATATGCATTCGTGCTCCAGACCCGTTAACCCGATCCAGCATTTTACGGATTCTTTCCAGGGTGGCCAAAAATAAATTTTCAGCCTCATCAAAAATCACCAGTAAATCTACAGCCTGACTCAACAAGGCCTCGGTTATATCGTCTGAATCCAGGCCGATGTCACCGCCATCCGTTTGAGTCGCAACATCTAAACCCAACCGCTGGGCTATAGTACGCAGAACCTCTTCAAACGAATCCACAGCCTGTGGAAAATAAACGGTTTTGCAGGATAGAGACGCTTTAGACTCAAGCAAACGACATATCACCGTTTTGCCACTTCCCTCTTCCCCCGTAAGGACCATAAGATCCTGTCCATTAAGCACTGCCTCATGCAGCAGAGACAATACCTCTCCCCGGCCAGCCCCAGAAAAATAGTTCTCAGGAGTGACTTCTTCTTCAAACGGTGATTTCTCGATACTCTTTAAATCCTTGCGTTTATCTATCATGATTACTCGGAATCGGTTATAGTTTGCACCGTCGCACTTGCTCCGGTTGCCCCACTGGTGAGAAAACACTATTATATTCAATTAAGACAAAGCAATAATACTACACTCCTGAAATAAATAAATAGCCTATTCATACACCATTTTAATTGGTTACTATTCCGGACCTACAACACAAATAATTCATATAATTAATGCCGATTTTTCAACTGACCGAACATATTCAATTCCCAAATCCGGATTATGCCGAAGAGAACGGCCTTCTTGCAGTGGGTGGAGATCTTCGACCAGAAAGACTTCTTATGGCTTACAGCCAGGGGATTTTCCCCTGGTATTCAAAAGGCGATCCAATCCTCTGGTGGTTTACCAGTCCCCGCCTGGTCCTTTTCCCCAATGAATTCAGGATCCCCAAGCGAGTTTCCCGTTATGCCAAAGCTGCCTCGGTTGATATAACTTTTGATTGTGCTTTCGAGAAAGTGATCACGGAATGCGCAGAGGTACGAACACAGTCCGGCACCGAAACCTGGATCTCCCCCGAAATGCAGAAGGCCTACACTACCTTACACGATCTTGGGCTTGCCCATTCGGTTGAATGCTGGCAAAATGATCTCTTGGTCGGAGGTCTATACGGCATCGCCCTGGATCGCATTTTTTTTGGTGAATCGATGTTCTCCAGAATAAAATGCGGCTCACAATTTGCGCTGATTGCTTTGGTCGAGTATGTAAAAAACAAAAATTTCAAACTGATTGATTGCCAGATGACCACCAGTTACTTATTACGTTTTGGTGCAAGGGAAATAAGTGGCCGGGAGTTTCAGAGATATCTCGAAGAAAACATTCAAAATGTAATCCCCTATCATAACTGGAAAAATGAAAGCAAAAAATAAAAGTAAGAGCTGTCCTGCCTGCGAAAAGGAATACCAACTCACCGGAAGTAAAGAAGGAGAACTCTGCCCAACCTGCACAAGCATAGTTGAGCTATTAAAGAGCAAACCCGAAACACTTGACAAACTCGGTAACATGGCTGGGATTTCAGGGATTTACTGTCTGGAATCACAACATATCGAACAGGAACTCCCAGATGTCCTGGATGGTGTCCGTCACCGAACAATAGACCGGGACCGAAACACCTGGTATGTGTCTGTCAGCGAACTTGAAGGCAATCCGGTGGAAATCTTTGCCTCAACGGCTTTCGACAGAGACCAGCATCTTCAGGGCCGTATTTCCAATCTGACCACCATAACAAGACTCATATCATTAATTTTACGACATATTTTCATGAACGAGAAACTCACCCTGGAAAAAACACTGACCCAGCTGGCGAGAAGCTCAAGACAACCAAACGATCTGCCGGATATGCTCAGTAAAATACTTGCCAAATATAGCGAGAAGAAACAAAAAGAAGCTGAAGAGGAAGACAACATTCCCTGAATCTGGCTGACGACAAAAGACTTCTGAATAATACCAAGTGGAACGGATATGATCAACAATCAAGATCGAATTCGTAGGAGAGACCAGACTTGTCAAAGTGTTTCAATACCTTTTGCAATGCATACAGATTGACAACTCTAAATGTCAGTTCCCAGGCCGGATAAAGTGACGAGTAGCTGGAAAGAATCTCAAGACTCTTCATGTCCAGTTCGGGCGGGGCAGTGCCTATAAGTTGCATAATATCTTTCCTGGTTGCCCGGAGGAAATGGAGAATCTGCTTCCTTCTGACAAGCGTTTGCCTGGTTCTCCAGGAAATATCGACAATCTCTTCCCGCTGGAATTTAAGCTCCCGGAAACGTTCACAGTTTTTATGATGAACCGACAGTCCCTTAACGGTGAGCAAGGCACAATTGTCCTTGGCGGTGGGGTTTGGCTTACAGCAGGAAGAAAGCTTGACAGAAACCGGATCAAGTGTCGTTAGCTGAATTTTATTGAAGGCACCAGTGGGAGTCACCAGAGGAGAGACCCCGCCAAAGAGAATATTTTTAATATTTTCCATGAGCTCTTTGAGATGCAATCGCCCCTCACCAACACGTACATACAACTCATCCAGCGACGGGAGGGTATAATGAGCCAGAAGTTCCGGTACATCACTGCCTTCCATGACATCAAAAGGAATACCATAGCGCAGCATCTCCTGACGTAATATGGACATTCCCACTTCCCGAGCCACCTTTCTACACCTGGCCCTAAAACTTTTACTGAGTTCCCCTCGTGAGCGCGGCGTTTTACACCAAGCCAGCATATGTTGCTCAAAACGGATAGGCTGATCAGCGCGAATTATCCGTACCATATCGCCGTCTTTCAAGACATGAGACGGGTCCACTCGTTTACTTCGAATCATGGCCCCAAGACATGTCAGGCCAATTTCAGTATGCACTCTGAAGGCGAAATCGAGCACAGTAGAATTGACAGGCAGGCAAATCAGATCCCCCTGAGGGGTGTATGTATAAATTTCCTTTACACCGCTGGCAGCGATAACTTCACGGTAAGAAGAAGAATCCTCGGAACTGATAACATCGAACATCTCCTGGATTTCCCGAATAAATTTTTCCTGCTTACCAGCTTTTGAGCTCCAATTTCTAAACAAGCCCCTCTGCGCCTTTCGTTCCATCTCATCGGTGCGAATCTTAAAGAGAAACTGCTGCCCTTCAACAATTGCCCTGGCGTGTAGTCCCTGATAGCCTGTCGGTTTGGGGTTGGCAATGAAATCACGCATGGTTCGAGGGATAGGCTTGAACGTCTGGTTGGTGATTCCCAATGCTCTGTAGCAGGATTGTACATCATCGACAACAATGAGAATTTCAAGTGGTGTATCTATCCGTTGTACCAAGATGTGATTGGCAACATCATAGTAAGCCCACAACTTTTTAGTACGGACGTTTACTCTGCAGGAAAAATTATGAAGTTTGGCATTTTTCAGTAAACTTTCAACAACCGACTGGCCAATGGGTGATTTCTGTAACTGTCTTATATGACTGTTTATTCTGGCACCCTGCTTCGGATACTTATACAAAAGAGCAAGGTTGTACATCTCTCGCTTGAGATTAAAAAGTCCAAAGACTGTGGCCAGCGGGGCATAAATATCGATTGTCTCGTCGGCTATTCGCTGACGCTTGGCCTTCGGCATGGCCCGCAGGGTACGCAGATTATGCAGTCGATCGGCGAGTTTTACCAGCATAACCTCTGGCCGCAATGCCGCTCCGGTAAAAATTTTTCTATGGGTGTTGCCGCTGTCTTTTTGCCTGTCTCCAGAAACGTGGGTGACCTTGGTACACCCTTCAACAATCGCCTGAACATAGCTGCCAAACTTTTCACCGACCAACTCAGCAGTTATCGACTCGACGTCTTCAACAGTATCATGCAACAGTGCTGCAGCCAATATTTCAGGATGGGTTATATCCATTTCCTCGGCAAGTATTTTTGCCACGGAACAGGGGTGCAGGATGTAAGCATCTCCGGATCTGCGCCATTGATCATCATGGGCATCGATTGAAAAATCAAGGGCTTCCCAGAAGGTTTCGACTCCAGGTTTATCGCCAATCAAGGCATGCATCTGATTGCGATAAAGTTCAAGGTCAAATGAAATACGCCGCATACTCTCCCAATTTTATTGAAAATAACACCTAACTGTGGACATAATCCGGAAGTGTCTTACTTTAGAGGACCAAGATGGTTGTCCGCTGTTTCCTTATACTTTCTCCGGCCACCACCTAATGATGCCACATCTTTCAGCTTAACAAAATTCTCCTATCGGAGAAATCAAAAACCTAAAAAATGTCTAAAAAAAGAAAATCAATTCGGGAATTCAAGCCACGCAGAAAAAATCAGTTTTCCCGGACGACGAAGAAAGACAAAAAAAATAATCTTATAGAAAACACTATTCTCTCTTTCTTGCACGCAGCAAGCGCTGCTTTGTCATTTGCCAAAATCCAGGACGCTCTCTGCAAAACCAACTATCAGGCAGACGACATAAAAGCTGCCCTTCATTCTCTCATCCTGGAGGGACTTGTCAATAAAAATGGTAAAAATAACTACAGCATACATAAATCGGCACAACTCTACGAGGGAACATTAACACTACACCCAAAAGGTTTCGGTTTTGTCCGTGTCACCAATAATCCCAGTGACGACTCAGGACTCAAAAGAGATCCTTTCATTTCTCCAGGCCAAATGGGGTCCGCCCATCACGGCGATACGGTATTAATTCGGGTCTTTCGCATTCGAAGCGATGAGCGGCCTGAGGCCAGTATCGTTAAAATATTAGTTCCCGGCTCAGATAAGGTTGGCGGCATATATAGCAAGAATGGCCGGGATCAACTGGTCTATCCCGATGATCGACGATTCCCATTCACTATCAAAATTGGTGATACGAATGGCCTCAAGCCAAAGAATGGCGATGGCGTCATCGCTCAGTTTGAAAGATCCACCGGCCCGTCCAAATTCTTGCTGGGAAAAATTGTTGAAGTTCTTGGCCGAGCGGACGATGTCGATACCCAGATGAGACTGGTTATCGAACAGTTCAATCTTCCCTTTCGGTTTAGTGACGAAGTTGTGCTGGAAACGGAGCAACTGAATGAAAAGTTTATACCCGGGCAGGACCGGGAGGATTTAAGGACAACCGCCCATGTGACTATTGATGGCGAAACTGCCAAGGATTTTGATGACGCTATATGTGTTGTCAAAACGCGAAAAGGCTTTCGTCTTTTTGTCTCGATAGCCGATGTGAGTCATTTCGTCTCCCCTGGATCGACTATTGATAAAGAGGCATACAACAGAGGAACTTCAGTTTATTTTCCTGGCAGAGTCATCCCTATGCTACCGGAAAAACTGTCAAATAACCTTTGCAGTCTGGTACCGGATGAAGACCGGTTTACCGTTTCGGCCATCCTGGATTTTGACCGCGCGGGAAAACTTTTAAAAAAACGCTTTAGCAGATCGATCATCCGCAGCCAGCAGCGTTTTACCTACACCACCGTCGAGAAAATTCTCATCACCAGGGACCCGGCAATTCGAAAAGCACACAAACCATTTCTCACCGGGCTCAAATGGGCTGAGGAACTCGCCCGTCTTTTGCAAGCCAGACGAAAAAAACGCGGCTCCGTTGACTTCAATCTTCCCGAACCGGAATTCACTTTGACGGACTCAGGGTCCATTGAATCGATCAAAAGAACGGAAAGAAATTTTGCCCACCAGATCATAGAGGAATTCATGCTGGCGGCCAATGAAGCAGTGGCAGAAGCATTTACCCAAAAATCGATCCCGGCAATATTTCGAGTACATGAACCACCCGAAGAAATAAAAGCTGAAGAATTTTTTGATTTTGCCAAAACGCTGGGTCTCCCCTTGGCTCCTTTTGAAAACGACCCATCCTGGTTTGCTGACGTTTTAGAAAAGTGCAAAGACACTAAATACGAATACATCATCAACAATCTGCTCTTGCGGAGTATGAAACAGGCGCAGTATTCCGCCAAAAATGTCGGCCATTTTGGTCTTGCGGCAAATGACTACACCCACTTCACCTCCCCTATCAGGCGGTATCCAGATTTAATCGTTCATCGGGAATTATTAAAACACCTGATAAACAGCCCCCCACAAAAGCAGCCAAACAGGCAACTGCAATATCTCAAAGAAGCAGGCGATTTCCTCTCTACCCGTGAAAGAACCGCGGTGATGGCAGAAAGAGATATGAATGACCGCCTGAAAATTGCCTACATGCAAAACCGCATTGGCGACTCATTTGAGGCTATTATCTCCGGCGTATCCGAGAATGCACTGTATCTCGAAATCCAGGAGCTCTGCATCAGCGGTTCCATCCCGGTGGAGTCACTTGGTACCGACTACTTCTTCTGGGATAAGAAAAATTACCGTTTGTGTGCTGAGCTTTCCAACAAGATCTACCAAATCGGCGATATTGTCCAGATAACTGTTGTCGATGTGGATCTTCTCAGTAAAAGAATCCAATTTAAATTAGCCACCAAACCTCAGTAAGACACGAGACTGCACAATGATCGATAACTCCGCCTTGCTTGCCCAGCTTGCAATTGTACTGGTTCGTCCCAAGATTCCTGAAAACATCGGCGCGGCAGCCCGTATTGCCTGGAACATGGGAATCACCCGCCTTATTCTCATCAGAGACAGCTTGCCGGACCGAGAACCCATGGCAAAGATGGCTACGCACAAAGCAACCCATCTCATTGACAATATTGAGATATATCAGGATTTAGCAGAAGCACTGGCAGACTTCAGCCTGGTGGTTGGGACAACCGCCCGAAGAGGCCGCCAGAGATTTGTGACACAAAGCCCCAGAGAGATGGTGGCCGCACTCCTCCCGCAACTCCCTAACAACAAGGTCGCCATCATCTTCGGTCCGGAAGACACTGGCCTGACCAATGACGACCTGAAGTATTGCCAGATGACCTCAGCCATCCCTACTGCTGATTTTTCCTCACTTAATCTCGCCCAGGCTGTTGCTATCCATTGTTATGAACTGTATTATGGTATAATTCATGATTCAAAAGACATGGTTCCGGCTCCGCAACTGGCCACATCCTTTGAGCTTGAGAGTATGTACTCATTTCTTGAAGAGTCGTTGTTTGCTATTGATTTTATGGGAGAAGTCAGCCATACATACTGGATGAGCAATATCCGGAATTTTTTCAGCAGGATAAAACTCACCTCAAAGGATGCAAATATCATCAGGGGTATCAGCAAGAAATTTTTGTTGCAGCAGAAACGCCCCGAAAGCTAAGACAATGGTGACGCATGAAACAGGAAGAGACTGTAACTCAATACATCTTGCCCTCCAATAAGTTTTATCCTCCCCAAATCGACCAATCGCAATCTCTCATTAGATCCGACCTGCTGCAAGCCAAATTCCCCAACCAAAGGCACAACAAAAAAGTTATTATAATCGAGGCTCAGGCAGGTCAGGGCAAGACGACCATTGCCTATCAGTTTCTAAAGCACTATGACAATATATATATCTGGTATCAGGTAGACCCTGATGACTCTGACCCGGTACTCCTGCTCTCTTCATTGCTGACAAACCTCTGCATCAACCTGCCAGACTTTGCCTCTCCCCAACTGACAAATATCCTCAACGGAAGCAGTGTCGGCCCACTTGATCTCACCCGCTGTGCCAATATCCTGCTCCAGGATCTTGATAATTATCTTAAGGAGGATATCTATCTTGTTTTTGACGATCTGCACCGCATCGAATTCGGCGCTCTGACAAATAAACTGCTCGAGCATCTTCTCGACACCTCTCCCCCTAAGGTCCACTTTGTTTTCATCAGCAGACAACCGCTCGAAATAAAGGGGACAACCATCCGTAACGGTTCACAGATTGCCTACCTCAGCACCACTGATCTGGCTCTTGGAAATCAGGATATTGAAAACCTGTATACTAGTGTGCTCAAAAAAGAGATCACCAGACAAGATGCAATTAAGATACAAAAAGTGACCAATGGCTGGATCATGGGAATTCTTTTGGCGAGCCACCCTATCTCCGGCAGAAGCAGCTACTGGCTTGATTCAGCAACCGATACCATCAATATTGCGCCGCAAACCGGTCATATGCTGGATTACTTCCAGGAGGAAATCTTCGCCCAGATCCCCAAATCCCTCCATGAGATTTTTTTAAAATTCTCTTTTCTGCAAGAAATCCCTGCCGATCTAGCCGCTGAAATTTCAGGAATGGACAATTTTGGCACTATTCTTTCAGACATGACCCGGGAAAATTATTTCATCTACAATCTGGATGACCGGCAGCATGTTTTTCGTTTTCACCATTTTTTCCAGGAATTTCTCCAGCAGCGCGCCAGAGCACGTTTTTCAGAGACAGAAATCAGAGCAGTATTCAATGCCGAGGCCCATTACTATCAGCGACAGGATATCACCGAAAAAGCCCTCACATGTTATAAGAATGGCGGTGACTTTTCGGCAATGGAGGACATTCTCCGGGAAAAAGGGATGGATCTCATTGCCAAGAACAAGACCTTTACTATTCTTAATCTTTTGCGAAGTATTCCTGATGAAATTCTTTTCAAACACCGCTGGCTTACCCTCTACGCCGGGCTCCTGCGGGTTGATTTTGTTCCTCAAACGACACTGCCCTTTTGGGATGCCGCCCGGGTCCTGTTTGCCGAGGCAAATGAGAATATTGGCGAACTCATCGCTCTTTCCCAAACCATTTATTTTCATTTTGTTATATCAGGAGAATACAACAAGGGAGCGGAACTGCTGCCACGAACCAAAGCATTGTTGGAAAACAACAAGGAAACACTGCCTGTACCGATAATTATCATGGCGAGCCGTAACCTCGCATCGGGGTACTGCTTTTTTAAAGGCGAAATGGAGAAGGCCCGCCACTATATCCATGAGGCAAGCACCCTGGCCAGCCGAACCAACATCCGTAACTTTACAGCTTCCACTAGATTTATCCAGGGATACATAGAACTGTTTAGTGGCAACCGGGCCAAATATCTCCGGGAGGCAGAAATCTGTTTTTCACTTGCCAACGACCCTCTTGTTGGTGAATCCAACAGACTAACCCTGCGGGTCATCAATCTCTGTTACCTTTCCATGACAGGTGACTATCAAAATTTTTCCACCCATCAGCTGGCTCTACAGAAATTTATTGATCAAACGGTTGTCGACCAGACAGTAGCAGCCCCTTATCTGTATGTCTGGGGCAGCAGCAACTTATTTTCCCTTGGTCGGCCACAACAAGCCCTCGAATTAATAGAAAAAGGTCTGCATATAACCTCCACCGCGTCAACTGACCACATGTACAGCCAGCTCTTACAGTGGAAGTCTTTTGGTCTTGCTCTCACTGGCTATAATGATAAAGCAGAGGAATTTATTGCTCAGGCTGCAAACCTAAGGGAAAAGGCGGGTGGCCCCTTCTATATAGCTTTTCACAATATCCTTGCCGGGGCAGTATACACCCGTACTAAAAATTTCGATAAAGCCATTATCTGTCTGGAGAAAGGCCTGGCAATCGCTCAGACAATTCCATCGACCTACCTGACAATTTGCGCCCTTTTTAATTTAAGTCATTTAAAATACGAATCCGAGAGTTCCGAGTCAGCACTTGATGACCTGGAAACGGCTCTTTCTCTTTTAAAGATCAACGGCTACAATCATTTCTGGACCTGGGAACCGGCGATGATGACCAAGCTGCTCTCACTTGCGGTAAAAAGAGATCTCGAAAAAAGCTTTGCCCAGAGCCTGGCAAAAGATCGCCTGAATATCAACTTTTCTGACGACGGCAGACCTATTTCTCTTTTGAAATTCAGGTTAATGGATAGCTTTGAACTTAGTATGTCCGGCAAGGTTTTATTACAATCTAAAGACCTCACTCCTTTCCAGCGAGAGCTCTTGGGCTTACTGATCACCGCCAAAGGACAGCGTATTCCACAGGAAAAAATACAGCTGGAACTCTGGCCGGAAAGCAGTCCGGAAAATGCCAGAAAGAGTTTTGATACGTTACTCACCAGACTGAGAAAACTCCTGTCCCCTTACCTGCCAATTCCGGTAAAAAACTACCTCTATCTGCAAAAAGGCATTCTCTGTCTGACAAACTATCAAATAGACGCACTACAATTTCTTGAAACCGCCAGGACAGGGCTAACCCACAGCAGAAACGGCGACTGGTGGCAGGCGCACAATTCGTTTCAAACTGCACTCTCTCTTTGGCAAGGAGCCATGCCTGAGGATACATTCCGAAGTGAACAGGTGCTTGCTTTTAATGATGCACTTGCCAATCTCATGATTGAAACCGGCAGCATCTGGGCAACATATCTAGCAGAAGCAGGACGACTGGAAGAAGCCATTGCTATCCTGGAAAGAATCCTTCTAGTCAACTACCTTGAGGAAAAACTGACCATTCTACTGTATAAATTCTACTGCCAGAACCACAATCATCTGAAGGCGCGTGAGATTTTGGAGCGATACCAAAATGCACTTTTGAAAGCAGATTACACAGAAGAGGAAGTCGCCTCATTCATTGACGAAATTACAGGTGCGAGCGCTTCTTGATTGTTGATTGATTACAGAAATAGTAATTCAAATTACGTTTTCCGTAATTGACAAACGGATATAAAAGGGCTGCAATTCCATCTGTCCTCACAACCAAGGATAACAACATACTGATATTAGAAATACATTCAACAAAGCCACAGAAACTGCATCCCTCTGGAGCAAGACTTGCTTGCCATACTGGAAAGAGATTTCTTCTTCATAGGAGCAAACAATGATATCAGCATACCAAAGTGCCCTCACCGGACTTTCGGCGTTTAGCACAAAAATACAATCCAACGGTAACAACATCGCCAATGCCAATACCAATGGTTTCAAGAAAACCAAGGTGAATAACGAAAGTGTTCTGCCTCAGGGGGTAAAAGCTCAGGTTACAAAAGATTCTACTCCAGGCACCAGTGTATTTCAGGAAACCAGCAAGGGAACGGAACTTGTTGAACTCTCAAACGTTGACCTGGCGACAGAATTAGTGGACATGAACGTAAACAGTTCCATGTATAAGGCCAACCTGAAAACTATTGAAACCGTCAATGACATGACAGGCACACTGCTCAATTTAAAATCATAGACCAACCAATATTTCTACTGATTCAACCCCTGTAGTGGACACTGTTCACACAGGGGTTTTGTTTTTTTGCAGAAAGTACCGGCAACACGAACTATCAGCGCATGAAACTCGTTATAAAGCTGGATATCCCGGGGCAAATTATCCAAAAAAACATTCTGTATGGTTGAGTAATCTGTCTCTTCTTCAACCATATTGTGACGGCTGAAAACTCTATGGGTGTACATGTCGACGACAAAAACAGGCTTTTCACAAGCATAAAGGAGAATTGAGTCAGCAGTTTCCGGGCCAACACCTTTTACGGCAAGCAGGTTTTCCCGGGCAGACTGGACATCATCTTCAAG
Organism: uncultured Desulforhopalus sp.; assembly: GCA_963677465.1. Classification (GTDB taxonomy): domain Bacteria; phylum Desulfobacterota; class Desulfobulbia; order Desulfobulbales; family Desulfocapsaceae; genus Desulforhopalus_A. The sequence goes on from OY781976.1 coordinate 4,030,359, forward strand.
AAACAACGCCAACTCTCCCTGATAATGTGTCGCTATCATATCCAGTAAATTTCTCAAGCGCTGGGCCTTGAGATTATAATAGCCCGCTGGACGGATCAACTGTGCTAATTCATCGACAGATACCTGGCAAAGAGACTCATAGCGAAGAAGGTCCTCTGACTTTAAATTATCGATAGCCTTTTTGACATTTGACCAATTGGTATTCTGGGTCAAAACGGCACCAATCATTATCTCAAAAGGGCTATCCCCCGGCCACCAGTCCTGAGGTCCAAAATGGTCATACAATAAACGATAAGCTTCACTATAATTGTTTGTATTCAATTTTTACTAACCCTGTAATTTATTCCTGCTCACTGCGAATATCTTTATCGCCAAGACATATACCAATATCCCTTGCGGTCATAATCTTATCACTGCTCAAATCGACTTTTTTGCGCATTTTTATCGCTTCGGCAATTGGCACAGCTTCCATCTGTGAATCTTTCAAAGCGACCATATGATCAAAGACCTTTTCCTCCACAAGCCGCACGGCTGCGGCACCAAAACGCAAGGCAAGTAATCGGTCAAAAGTCGTTGGTGAACCACCACGCTGCAAATGACCAAGCACCAGTGAGCGGGTATCTTTTTCCGTTCGGGCTCGTATTTCCGCCGCGACCCATTCCCCTACGCCACCCAAAATCATTTCATCGCGGCCGAGTTCCCCCTTACCTTTATTAAATTTCTTGCCATCTTTGGTTATAGCCCCTTCGGCGGCCACCACTATGGAATAATGTTTATCATGCAATTCATTGTCGGATATTTTGTCACAGACCGCCTCTATATCAAAAGGAATCTCAGGAAGTAAAATCACATCGGCTCCGCCTGAGATTCCAGAATATAAGGCTATCCAGCCGGAATCCCGTCCCATAACCTCGACCACCATAACCCTGTTGTGCGATTTGGCTGTTGAATGCAGTTTATCAAGGGCCTCGGTTGCTGTGGACACAGCTGTATCAAATCCGAAAGTTCTGCTGGTTTGGGCTAAATCGTTATCGATGGTTTTCGGTACCCCAATCACCGGCATTCCTTTCAAGGCAAACCTGTGGGCAATATCCAGACTGCCGTCACCACCTATGGCAATATGACAATCAAAGCCCATTCTTCTAAAGTTACTGAGTATTTTATCAGAAACATCAATAATCTGAATTTCACCGGCAAGATTTTTTACAGGTCTTGAGAACGGATTCCCTTTATTGGTCGATCCCAAAATAGTTCCACCTGTGGAGTAAATCCCCTCCACATCTCTTGGGTAGAGACGGACCATTTCATCGATATCAAGAAAACCGCCGTAACCATTCCTGCTGCCGTACACCTCCCAGCCCTTACGATAACAACTATGAACAACTGAATATATCACGGCATTCAGGCCAGGTGCATCACCGCCTCCTGTCGAAATGACTATCTTTTTCATATTAAATCTTCCCTCTTCATATTTTATAAAACTCACAAAAGAATACAAGATACTAAGAATGCTGATCGGGATTTCGACCAGATAGCTCAACTATAAACAAAAACACTGCGCATAATCCATTAGAATATCAATAGGACCTCAGTTTCCTAACCAAGGCATCAAAAACACACGTTTATTCTTACATAGTGGCAGTTTTAGCCGGTGATAGTCTTTGCATAATATATGTTTTCCAGCATCAGATAATTAAGAAAATGCTTGCACACTTTGCCACAGCCACTATTTTACTGGCCATGGATGATTGACTATTTATCATCATACCTTAAGGTGTAAACTAATAGTAATGTCTTCTCTGACAAGCAATAGATAGCAACAAGAGAAGGTTTGTGAGAAACAAAAATCAAGGAGGAGTTTCATGTCCGATTTAAACGTAACAGACTTGGCTGTTACCAAACTAAAAGAATACATGCAGGCGAATAATATCGAATCTGCGTTGCGCGTTGCCTTGATGCAGGGAGGCTGATCTGGTCCCTCATTGGGATTGGCTCTGGATGAGCCAAAGGACAGCGATAAGGTTTTTGAAAACGATACACTTAAATTTTTGGTTGAGGATAGTCTCATGACAACCTGTGGTGGAATTACGGTTGATTATGTAGATGCAGGTCCCCGATCCGGTTTTGGAATCACCTCAGTTAACCCACTTGGTTCAGGTGGTGGATGTAGTTCCGGTTCTTGCAGTTCAGGAAGTTGTGGTTGATAGCAGTTGATATTTGCGACTTTCTCGATCAAATTATAAGTACTCTCTTCTTTTCTTTTTTTGAAAAGAAAGAGCTGTAAAGAAAAACACAAAACGAGCTCTTTCGAGGGCTCGTTTTGTGTTTCCCGCCTCCATGTCAAAAACTTGACACCCCGCCTCACCACCCTTATCCTCTAAGCGTAATTTTCTTGATAAAAAACTATGCCATTTACTGGCGTTTGATAAAGAGCGTACGGAGGGACATAATGCAATTTGACAAGTTCACCCTAAAATCACAGGAAGCGATCCAAACAGCGCAACAGCTTGCAAAGGAGAGCAACCACCAGGAAATCCATACTTCTCACCTGGCCAAAGCCATCATTACTCAACCTGAAGGGATTGTTGTACCGGTTCTGCAAAAAATGGGCATCGATCCTGCCATGATCCTCATGAGCCTCAACCAGCTTCTTGAAAAAATCCCTCAGGTCTCAGGGCACGGAGCTGGCCAAACCTACTCATCACGAGAACTTCAACAGATACTCGATTCTTCGTTTGGCGTTGCCAAACAGATGCAGGACGAGTATGTCAGCCAGGAGCATCTCTTTCTGGCAATCCTTAAAAAGGCCGATAACGATGTCTGTAAGGCTCTAAAGAAGGCAGGGATAGAAGAAAACAATTTCCTCCAGGCCCTTTCTGTTTTGCGTGGTAGTCACCGGGTGACAGACCAGTATCCTGAAGAAAAATACCAGGCACTGGAGAAGTATGGCCGCAATCTCACCCAGCTTGCAAAACTTGGCAAAATCGATCCCGTCATAGGCCGTGATGAAGAGATCCGCCGCATCATCCAGGTGCTGTCACGAAGAACCAAAAACAATCCCATTCTCATTGGCGAACCAGGTGTCGGAAAAACTGCTATCGTCGAAGGACTCGCCCAGCGCATTGTCAATGGAGACATTCCCGCAACACTGAAAAACAAACAGGTCATAACCCTCGATCTCGCATCCCTTATAGCAGGGGCTAAATACCGTGGCGAGTTTGAAGATCGGTTAAAAGCAGTTCTCAAAGAAGTTGAGGAAAAGGCCGGAGAAATTATTCTCTTTATTGATGAAATCCATACCCTGGTTGGAGCTGGTGCGGCAGAGGGATCAATGGATGCCTCTAATATGCTCAAACCCGCACTGGCACGTGGTGAACTTCATTGTGTCGGGGCAACAACTCTGGACGAATATCGAAAATACATTGAGAAAGATACGGCTCTTGAAAGACGATTTCAGCCGGTTCTTGTTCAGGAGCCATCTGAAGATGACACAGTCGCTATCCTGAGAGGAATCAAAGAAAAATACGAACTTCACCACGGGGTACGTATACAAGACAATGCCACAGTGGCCGCCGTCACCCTCTCCGCCCGGTATATAACCGACCGGTTTCTGCCGGACAAAGCAATTGACCTAATAGATGAAGCCGCATCCCAACTGCGAATTGAAATCGACTCAATGCCCGCCGAAATCGATGTCCTTGAACGACAGAAAATTAAATTGGAAATCGAACAAGAGGCGCTGAAAAAGGAAAATGACAGTGTATCTAAAGCCCGGCTGGAAGAGGTAAAGAAAAAACTCGCCGACCTAAGCGATAGCCTGAGATCCATGAAGGCTCAGTGGTTAATGGAACGGGATACCATACAAGAAATCCAAAGAATCAAAGAACGTATTGACGAAACACAGATAGAAGAGCAAAAAGCGGAAAGGGTTGGCAATCTCAGTCGGGTGGCAGAAATAAGATACGGCATTAAGGTGCAACTTGAAAAAGAGCTCGAGACGGCAAATTCAAAACTCCATGAGATTCAGTCCAAGCAGATGATGCTCAAAGAAGAAGTCGATGCCGAAGATATCGCCGCCATTGTCGCCAAATGGACCGGAATACCTATTGTCAGATTACTGGAGGGCGAAAAAAACAAACTTGTCCACGCTGAGGAAATACTGTCTAAAAAGGTGGTTGGTCAGCAACAGGCAATACATGCAGTAGCCAGTGCTGTGCGTAGGGCTCGTGCGGGTTTACAGGATCCGGATCGACCACTGGGTTCTTTTATATTTCTTGGCCCGACCGGTGTTGGGAAAACCGAACTGGCCAGATCTCTGGCTGACTTTCTCTTTGATGATGAGCAGGCAATGATCCGGATAGACATGTCTGAATTCATGGAGAAGCATTCGGTTGCCCGGCTCATTGGGGCTCCTCCAGGTTACGTTGGCTACGAAGAGGGAGGATACCTTACAGAAAATGTTCGCAGACGGCCCTATTCGGTTATCCTATTAGACGAAATAGAGAAAGCTCATCCAGACGTCTTTAATGTACTCCTGCAGGTTTTAGACGACGGCAGGATGACTGACGGGAAAGGACGAACGGTTGACTTTAAAAACATTATCCTCATCATGACATCGAACCTGGGCAGCCAGCTGATCATG